>NZ_CP137761.1:3340333-3644000 GCF_033449965.1 Bacillus sp. T3 | reverse complement strand
TTTATTCGATTTGAACATATCGTACTATAGGCAATGCACTAAATTTGGGGTGAAAAGTATGGAAAATAGTGAGCTTCATCCTTCAGTCGAAAGCTTCAAACAGTTTGTTAAAAGGAATCCAAAAATCATTGAAGCAGTTCGTAACGAACATGTTACTTGGCAAGATTTATATGAGGATTGGTATTTACTTGGTGAGGAGGATCCGCGTTGGGCAGATTTTATTGCTGAAGAAAAGGAATCCAATAAATCCCCCAAAAATGATGATGTTGACGAATCAGCACCAACTGACGAGCAGAAAACAGATTGGATTGGTCAAATTGTAGGAGCGGTGAAAAGAATGGATGCTCAAACATTAGAAGTCCACATTCAACAATTAAGCCAAGCGTTAGCCGCCATTCAAGGAGTGCTTTCACAATTTCAAGGGACCAATCAAACCAAACCAGTCCCAAAAAACAGTCCACCACCACATCCATTTCAATTTCGAAAGGATTAGCGAAGGAGCTTTTTGATGAGGAAGGATTTAATTGAGTATTTACATGGTAATAAGCAACTACAGCAGTTTGTGCGAGAGCAGCCTACTTGGTACCGCAAACTGGCAAGAAACCCGCAGGATCTGCAGATGCTTGAAATCTCTTCACTTCACTTTTACGAAAAAACAATCCCGCACCAGGTCCAAAAATTTTCAAATGGAGTTCAGATGGCCTCTATGATGATGAGCATGTTTCAGGCAATGAATTCACAAAACTAGAGACTGATTCAAAACTTCCTTGAATCAGTCTCTTATTTTATTAGAATGTTGATCTTCGTGCCATTCTAAATTGTGTTTTATAACTATTGTTTTTTGATTAAAAAAGAGGTTCAAGTAAACAATAAAATCATAAAGGAGTGATCATACTTGAAACTTATCAATAAACAAGCATTCGTCTTTATGATTTTATTGTTATCTGGATGCCAGCGAGATATTCCTAAACCTGAATCAAAAATGATGATGGCGCACAAAGAAGTACAGGAGGCGGGGAAGGAGTTACCTGCTATAGCGTCTTTGCCAGAATCTTCTTTCTTAGTTCATCATCAAGTAAATGGAAAAAATCTATTAGTTGAATGCAGACTAACTGACATATCATTTCGCTCGGACAATAAAAATAAACAATCCGGCAAAATTGTCGTTTATATTGATGGAAAGAAAACAGAGGTCGTCCATTCTCCTGTCTTTATTATTAAAGGGCTCCCAAAGGGAAGTCATTTAATTACATTAGAGGTAGTAAATAAGGACAATCAGCCATATCCTTTAAAAAAGGAGCTTAAGGTAATCATCCCATAACAGCTAGATGATTCGCTTTCCTTTTATATTCATGATAAAATATGAAACGGAGGTGAGCGACTTGCTTGCTACTATTGAAAGAATACAACTATTAGATAAGACCGACCTGCTTACCGAAATGATCCTACAGTCTGATATTGCCGAACATTATCGTCAATGTTTTTTTAATATGAAGAACAACAATGAATCACAGCGCAAAATAAAAGAATTCATTAATCTAAAAGAACAATACGAGGAAGTTCAAAGATTTGGTAAGTACCATCCAAACTTTAAGCCTGTTAGGAGTAAGATTCGAGAGGTAAAAAGGGAAATGGACTTAGATCCTCTTGTTGCAGCATTTAAACTTGCAGAAAATGACCTGCAAGCACTTTTAGATGAAATTAGTACGATCATTGGGCATTCAGTTTCAAAATATATAAAAGTTCCAACAGGGAACCCATATTTTGATACACTCTCAAGCTGTGGAAGTGGCGGATGTGGTACAGGCGGAAGCTGTGGCTGTTCTACAAGGTAAATCTTAATTGCTAGGATTGTATAATTTGTGCTATCCTATAGAAAATATTTTAAGGGGAATTTTGCATGTTCGGTTCGCGACAGGGAATAATCGTGTGGCTTTATTCATTAAAACAGGCGAAAATGTTAAGAAGATTTGGAAATGTTCACTTTGTTTCAAAAAAACTAAAATATGTAGTCCTCTATTGTAATCAAGAAGATGCAGAAGATTTAATAGGGAAATTACAATCATATTCCTTCGTTAAAAAAGTTGAACCATCGTATAAACCTTTCTTGCGAATGGAGTTTGAAAATGCAAAGCCAGATAAAGCCAAGGAATATGATTATAAAATGGGTATTTAGTAAAACAAGGTGAGGGGTTTTCTCACCTTGTTTTTTTTATCAAATGATCTTTTGGTGTCACCAACTACTAGACAATACGGGTAGGTATCGATTCATTCTTAAAATTCCGATTAAGTATTGATAATATAATTCCTTGTCAGCAAATTCGTTGGAAGGTTTAACAACTAGCTCAATAATTTCCTTTTGCTGATCAGCTGCTGCTTTTGAGAAAAGTTCAAACCGTTTATTTGGCTTTACATTGGGATTCGGGATCCCCTCACGGCAAAGATATAATGGCTGGAAGTTGCCCGGTTGTGTCGGGTGTAAAATAACGGCAAGCGATGTAACCTCTTTTCCATTTTTCACTGAATGGAAAGCGAGCATCCTTGCTAAACGATGTTGATTGGACCGAACAATTTCAATTAATTCATATAGGTCAGAATACCCTTCTCCTAATTCGATAAATCTTTGTATCATATTAGCCCTCCAAAACTCATAATGGTCGATAATAATGTATCACGACCTTATCGAAAATTGAAGAAAAATGGTAGGGGATTTAATGCAAATAAAAAACCCTGCATTTACATGCAGGGTCCTTCTATATCCTAATTAATAGGATAGAAGGCAAAGGGAGAGGAGAAACCGGAGGAAGAACTTATGGGGAAACGTAAGTCTTCTCCGCGGTTGGCAACAACATCCTCGATTAGATGCTGTTAACTACATTATTTCCACAATAATCGGCATTATACCTCACTTTGATATATTTATTTTGATCTTAAATTTTGATTGATATTGGAATGAAAAGGTTTTGTATGATAGGATAGAAAAAAATTGAATTAAGATAAGTTGTGGTGAGTTCTAGATGAGAGTCGTATCAGGAATTTGTAAAGGGAAAAGTCTAAAGGCTGTTCCGGGCAATTCTACAAGGCCAACAACAGATAAGGTGAAAGAGGCAATTTTTAATATTATTGGTCCTTATTTTTCCGGTGGAATTGGTCTAGATTTATTTGCTGGAAGCGGTGGATTAGGTATCGAAGCCATTAGCAGAGGTCTCGATCAGGTCATATTTGTTGACAGAGAAGGCAAAGCCATTCAAACTATAAAGGAAAATATTGTCGCTTGCGGATTGGAAAAGCATGCAGAAATTTATCGAAACGATGCCAGCCGCGCTTTAAAGGCAATTGTAAAAAGAGAGCTTAAGTTTGATGTTATATTTTTGGATCCCCCATATAAAAAACAGCAGCTTCTCGATGTCTTAACGGATATGGATCGACATCAATTAGTTGAAAATAAGGGGGTCATTGTTTGCGAACATGGCCATGATGTGGAGCTGCCTGAACAAGTTGGCCATTTCATGGTAATTAAAAGGGAACAATATGGGATCATTCATATTACAATTTTTCAAAATGATTTAGGGGAGTAAGGGGGTATCGTTGTGCCGTGTATCGCTGTATGTCCAGGAAGCTTCGATCCAATTACAAATGGACATTTAGACATTATTGTTCGGGGTGCAAAGATTTTTGATGAAATTTATGTAAGTGTGTTAAATAATTCAACTAAAACACCGTTATTTTCGGTGCAGGAACGAATTGAGTTAATAAAAGAAGTAACAAAGCATATTCCGAATGTAAAAGTTGATTCTTTTGATGGTCTCCTAGTTGATTATGCAAAAAGTGTTAATGCAAATGCGCTAATTCGCGGACTTCGTGCTGTATCAGATTTTGAATATGAAATGCAAAATGCTTCGATGAACCGAGTTTTAGATGATGCAGTGGAAACCTTTTTCATTATGACAAACAACCAATATTCTTTTTTGAGTTCAAGTATCGTGAAAGAAGTAGCAAAATATGGTGGGAATATTTCAGAACTCGTTCCACCAATCGTCGAAAACCAATTACATAATAAATTTGCTTTGCTCAGAAAAAAATAACAAGGAAAGGCTGACTCATTAGAGAGAGAAACTCTGCGTGAGTCAGCCTTTTTTATATTGATTTCTGGCATAAAGCACAATATAAATGACTAAAGACGTCAAGGTGAAGATTGGACCGATGTGGACCATCCAATCGAATGCTCTATTAAGGAAGTCGGCTTTACCGAACCAGCCTACCGGCAATGCATTCGATGGCTGTTCTGTTTGATAAAATTGTATATAGATTGGATTCCATAAAAGAAATGTAAACAAAGCTGCAAATAGTCCATGAAATATTCTCGCGACAAAAAATGGCTGAAATCGTATATCAGTTTGTGCTAATATACTCGCAACTTGTGCCTGAACACTAAAGCCACTAAATGCCAAGATAAAGCTTGTAAAGATGGTTTGCTGCAGGAGTGTGGCATCTTGTACCTGACTAGTTAGCTGGCTACCTAGCGTGATTTCAAATAACCCCGAAATGAATGGGATGCTTAATGAATCTGGAAAATGAAAAATCGGAAAGATAGTTTCTAGAAGCTTTGATAAATAGCCTGTAATTTGCAGGTGGAACAGAATCTTATTAATTACAGAAAATAAGATGATAAAACCACCAATCATCAACAAGGTTTGAACAGAGGATGTCACCGCATCACCTAGCAGTTTCCCAATCGGACGATTGTCTTTTATCCGCGTTTGATGGAGTTGGGAAAATGCGGCTCTAAGATTCGATTTTTTGGTTTGCTCTGTTTTTTTCATTTCCTCATTTTTCCCATAAAATCTCATCAAGATTCCCACGCAAATATTCCCTAAGTAATGAGATAAGGCTAAAATCACCCCGAGCTTTGGATTGTAAAAAAAACCAACAGACACAGCGCCAAAAATAAACAGAGGGTTGGAGGAATTCGTAAAGGAAACAAGTCTTTCCGCTTCAATTCGCGTTAGTTGTCCTTCTTGTCTTAGTCTAGCTGTAAGCTTTGCGCCAGCTGGGTAACCGGAAGCCATCCCCATTGCCCAAATAAATCCGCCAACACCTGGGACTCTAAAAATCGGTCTCATCAAAGGTTCTAATAATACTCCAATAAACCTCACAACGCCAAACCCAATTAGCATCTCAGAAACAACAAAAAATGGTAAGAGAGAAGGGAACACGATTTCCCACCACATATTCAGTCCCCTAATTGAGGCATCAACCGATTCTTGTGGAAAAGAAATGATTGAAACGGCCATAATTGTAACAGAGCTGGCAAGAAAGAGTGTCTTTATTTTAGAACGATACACCGACTGAGCCTCCTGTATGGATTATCACTAATTACTGTGCAATCATGATAAAACAGTGATAAAATAAAAAACACTATATGTCTTCATTGGCATAATGGTTATATAGGTTTATGTGATTGCTAACTTGTTTATCTGGTTGGTTTTCTATCACATAAAGCCAATTGTTTCTGCGTTGAATCTGAGGGGTGTCTTGTCCCCCTAACACAATATACTCATAGAAAAGTAATTTAGACCATAAGAATGAAACTGACATTACTAAATTACCTTACTTGAAAAGGAGGATATTTCTTTGCCGCGTCCGAAAATTGGTTTGGCACTCGGATCGGGTGGAGCAAGAGGATTCGCTCATTTGGGTGTTATAAAAGTACTCAAGGAAGAAGGAATCCCGATTGATTTTATTTCTGGAAGTAGCATGGGAGCATTGGTTGCCTGTTTTTATGCAGCAGGCTTAGATATGGATCAGCTTTATAAGCTTTCAACTGCTTTTAAACGTAAGTATTATCTGGATTTTACCGTTCCCAAAATGGGTTTTATTGCAGGAAAAAAGGTAAAAGATTTAATTCGAATTTTTACACATGGAAAAATGATTGAAGAATTAAATGTCCCCGTTGCGGTTGTTGCAACCGATTTAATGTCAGGAGAAAAGGTAGTCTTTAAAAAAGGGCCAATTGCCGAAGCTGTCCGAGCGAGTATCTCAATCCCTGGTGTTTTTGTACCTGGAAAAATAAATGGAAGACTCCTTGTTGACGGTGGGGTCGTCGATCGAATTCCTGTTTCGGTTGTCAAAGAGATGGGTGCGGAATTTATCATCGCAGTAGATGTGTCCCATGTAAAAACAAATACCGAAATCACCTCTGTATATGACGTGATTATGCAGAGTATCGATATCATGCAGATGGAGTTAGTGGACCATCGAATTATTGCATCTGATATCATGATTCGTCCTCATGTGGAAAAATATAATTCTAGAGCTTTTACCAATATCGAGGACATTATCTCGATTGGTGAAGAGGCAGCAAGAAAAAAGATTGATAAAATTAAAAGTACTATTGATACATGGAAGGGGACACAGAAAGAATGAGAAAGAACCGTTCGCTTCTTTTCCTCATCATTGCTGGACTGATTTTTGCCGCAAGCTCTTTTTATTATTTACCTTATTATGTTTCCAAACCTGGAATGGCAAAAGAGCTAGAACCGATTATCAAGGTTGAAAACGGCTATGATGGAGAAGGGAATTTCATGCTTACAACTATTCGAATGGGTAAAGCCAATATTTATAGCTATGCGATTGCTAAAATAAGTAAATATCAACACATTTATGCTATAGATGAGATACGTAGTAAGGATGAAAGTGATGAAGAATATAATGTTCGTCAGCTTCATATGATGGACAGCTCGAAAACAAATGCAATCGAGGTTGCATATGAAAAAGCAAGACTCCCAGTCAAATTTAAGTTTAAAGGGATTTATGTCCTTCATATCGTGCCTAAAATGCCTGCAGATGGGACATTGAAGCCGGGAGATCGAATTACAAAAATTGATGGGGATGAATTCAAATCTATTACTCAATTTACCGATTATATTAATTCAAAAAAAGCAGGCGATAAAATATCTGTCACCTATGAACGAGATGACGAAACCAAAACTGTGTCGCTTGCAATTCAACCCTTCCAAGAGGATAAAAGTAAGCTTGGCATTGGGATTGGTTTAGTCGAGGATAAAGAAATTGTAGTCAAACCAGCGGTTCATATCGATACCGAGGAAATTGGCGGTCCTTCTGCCGGTCTAATGTTCACCCTGGAAATCTACGATCAACTAACGAAAACAGATTTAACCAAAGGCTATCAGATTGCTGGTACCTGGACTATTTCACCAGATGGAACAGTTGGTAGAATAGGCGGGATTGAACAAAAAATCGTCGCTGCGGACAAAGCTGGAGCTGAAATCTTCTTTGCACCTAATGAAGAAGGTGCTTCGGATTCAAACTATAAAGAAGCCTCGAAAACAGCAAAGGATATTGATACGAACATGAAAATTGTCCCGGTAGATACTTTTGAGGACGCGGTTGCTTATCTTAAGAAGCTGAAGGTAAAAAAATAAGCAAAAGAGGAACGGACTCATATCCGTTCCTCTTTTGCTTGATAAATTGGTGTGGCGGTGAAATCTTGATATAATTCCTGTTTTTCAGAAGGTATTGCCATCTGATACAGTTTCGATGCTCGGATGTCGAGTGCGATGTCAGCCCCCTTATAAGCAGACAGCTTCGAAACAATGGGGATTGTGATCTGTTTTTTATTTTCGCTTAAATACTGTCTCCCTTTTTCACTCATCCCGAGTAAACGTAAATAGGGAACGTGTTTGTCCGTAACATCCATTTCACTTTTCTTTGCATTCGTTAAAATGTGAAGACAAATTCTTTGAATTCTGGTCCAGGTGTACCGCTTCGTTTTAATTCTCATCATAAAATCATTAAAGGAATCGGCATCACTGACATGTGCTAACAGGCGATTTTCAATCCCTTCCTCGACCTCATAAATGGCTTTTAACTCCTCAGGACTACTTGATAGGAGTCTGTATTTCAATAATTGCCAGTATTGTTCCCAATGATGGAAGGTTCCGTACTGCTCAATGTATTGAAGCAGTAGTTTATAAGTGGTTTTCGGAACATAATTCAGGATCTCTGCAATTTGTTTATTTTTTGAAAATAAAGCCGATCGAATACTCGTCGCACTTGCAATGGTGCTCGAGGCAAAATGGTCATCGTGATAACCTGCACTCTGTCTTTGCACTGTAATCATCTGAAGCGGCTTTTTAAGCCTTCTGGCGGCTTTTATATATTGATAACCTAAAATATTGTTTGGCTGAGATAAGTCGATCATTGAATCAGCTGGACCTAAATCTAAAAAGGACAAGGAAAGAGCTTTCGGATAGCTAACTCCGTTTTGCATATGCTGTTTTATTTTACTTTGAAAAATGTGCTCATGGTCGTTAAGGAATTCGTATGTATATTCAAAGGCTTTGATGTTTCCTGATTCACTTCCAAAACAAACAGACTCACACCCTGCTGACTGGAGCAATGATACACCACCAAAGGCAAATATTTCAGCTTGCTGGGTAGCATATTGGTATGGGAGTTCAAAAACGAGATCAACTCCAGCCTCCATTGCCATTTTCGCTCTGGTCCATTTTGAGACGAGAGCTGGCTCCCCTCGTTGGAGGAAATTTCCGCTCATTGCCGCAATTACTACGTCTGCTCCAGAGGCGTTTTTTGCTCCTTCTAAATGAAGCGCATGGCCATTATGAAACGGATTGTATTCAACGATGACGCCTACTGCTTTCATATGACGCCTCCTTTTTTCCCTTTACCTTAAACGATTACACATGTTGATTTCAAGTTTTTTTGATTATTTCTTCAGGAATGGTTACAATGGTAAAATGAATAAAAATTTAACAACGTAAAAACAAGAGCAAGCCGCTTCCGCTTTTCATTGTCCAGCTACAGCGGCTAGAGGCTCGGGGTCATAAGTCAATCCAGCCAGAAGGTCAAAGAGCGACCTTCCGTCCGGCTCGCCTTATGCCTGTCGCCTCTGAGCAAGCCGCTTCCGCTTTTCTTACTGTAAAGAAAATATATTGACAATTTTTTGTGTGGAAGCTATAATTACTTTTGTTGCCTTGAGGTGATTCAATTTGAAATGGACAATTAGTCAGTTACAAAAATATCGAAACAAGGATCTTCCGATTGATGAAACGATACAAGTTGATGATTTGAGCAAAGTAGATCCATCGATTCGATCTGTTTCACCAATGCATATAACCGGACGAGTTGATATAAGTTCGACCAAAGTGACTTTTCATTTAAAGTTAAAAGGTCATTTGATCCTTCCTTGTTCTCGGACGTTAGTTGATGTGAATTATCCAATTAGTGTTGAAACAATGGAAACCTTCCTGTTGAATCCTTCAGATTTTGGAGAAGAAGAGGAAGTGCATCAAGTTAAAGGTGACGTGATTGACCTAATGCCGGTCATTCAAGAAATTCTTTTGCTTGAAGTTCCAATGCAAGTATTTTGCGATGACGTAAAAACTGGCGAAGGTGCTCCTCAGTCAGGGAAGGATTGGGAAGTGCTACAAGAACAGGATCAAACAAAAAAAGTAGATCCCCGACTTGCTGGACTTGCTAAATTTTTTGACCAAAATGATTCATCTTCTGAATCATAATCAGAAGAAACCAAAAGAAACATGAAGATCTGAATCTATCTGAACTTCATATCATTCTTAATTGTCTTTAAGGAGGTGGGAAGAATGGCTGTACCTTTTAGAAGAACTTCTAAAACTGCGAAAAGAAAGCGCCGTACGCATTTCAAATTACAAGTTCCTGGTATGACAGAATGCCCGAACTGTGGTGAAATGAAACTTGCACACCGTGTATGTAAAGCGTGTGGAACATACAAAGGGAAAGAAGTAGTAAACGACTAATTTTCCTTAGATAAAAAGCACAAGGAGTGTTATTGCTCCTTGTGCTTTTGTCATTTTACGGGGGATGTTAAGACTCTTTTTCCTTGGTAAATGACCAAATTTGTTATTTTTCCACAAAAAACTCTAGAAATGATTGAAAAATTGTCGGATTATTTTTACAATTATAGAAAAGCTGAATTTTTGGGGGATTAAAATGAACAACGCATACACAATCGAAGAAACAAACCATGGTTTTCTATTATTTACAATTAATAGACCTGGAGAAACGCAATGCCATAAACTATGACATTATGGAAGGGCTTGAAATTGTAATTGAAAGAATGAAAAATACTGAACACAAAGCACTGATTATTACAGGTGCAGGTGATAAAGCTTTTTGTTCAGGTGGAGATTTATCAGTTTTCCATACTTTAAAAACCGAGGATCAAGCTTATGGCATGCTTTCGAAAATGTCAAAGGTACTTGTGGATTTGTTAATGCTTCCTAAGCCAACGATTGCCCTTATTAATGGGACAGCAATGGGGGGAGGCTGTGAGCTTGCGACTGCATGTGATTTCCGTTTGGCCAAGGCAGGTGCAAAAGCTGGTTTTGTACAGGGAACCCAAGCCATTACCACTGGCTGGGGTGGAGGAACAATGCTTTTTGAAAAAATCGCTACATCAAACGCGATGAAGTTATTAATGGAAGCGAAAATGGTGGAAGTGGAAAAGTTAGTAGAACTAGGTTTCATAGATGCAGTTTTTGAAGGAGATTTGTTGGAAAATGCGGTTGAGTATCTAAAAAATATTCTAGCGATTGAAGCTAGCGTTTTAGAGGCTTATAAAACAATGTTGATTCGAAAATGGGCCCAATCTGGCTTGCCAGCCCGAATTGAGGAAGAGGTTCGTACGAATTCTCGTCTATGGGAATCAGAAGCTCATCATAATGTTGTGAATAACTTTTTATCTAAAAAGTAAATTTGGTTTTGCAGTCTATCTTTTCTAGTGAATGCATATGTATGAATAAAAACACTAGGAGGGATACGATGCCAACAACACGTCAAGATGCCTGGACTCACGATGAAGATCTCTTGCTTGCAGAAGTCGTGTTACGCCACATTAGAGATGGCGGTACACAGCTTCAAGCTTTTGAGGAGGTTGGTCGACAATTGTCAAGAACCGCTGCGGCTTGTGGCTTCCGCTGGAATTCATATGTGCGAAAACAATATAAATCAGGAATAGAATTGGCGAAAAAGCAGCGGAAAGAGGTAAAAAAACCAATAGGTCATGATTTTGATGATAATATGATCGAAATTGTCGAAGAGGCCAGAGCGCAAATGATCGATCATGATGGTCAACAAACTCTCTCTTTTGTTACAGTAGTCGATTTCTTGAAAGGGCTTTATGAGAAAGCAGAAAAACACAAAGATCAAAGTGTTAATCTCGATCAATATAAAGGAAAGATAAAAGCTTTAGAAAAGCAAGCAAGAGATTTAACGTCAGAAAATGAAAAATTAACGAAGGAACTCAAAATGATTGAGGAAGACTATCGAGCGTTAATTGAGATAATGGAACGAGCAAGGAAAATGGTTGTTTTGCAGGAAGAAGACAGGCAACAAAAGGTGAAATTCCAGATGGATAAAAATGGAAATCTAGAACGGATTGAGAAATAAAGAAAAGCGGACGATCATCTGTCCGCTTTTTTTAGTATTAATTGAAGAAGCCCTTCTTTTGAATCTTAATTATAGCTGGAGGTCAATAATATTTTTTTGATTAAACTATTTTTTCTTCAAATCCAGTAGGGAACCAAATGAGTGGATTTTCGCCAAGGTCACGACTGGTTTCATATCGAACTGGATAAAAGCCTATTTTCTCCCAAAATTCTTTCGATTTCACGCGTGGGTTTGTTTTAATAGGGAGGCCGAAGCTTTTCGCGAATTGAACTAAAGCTGTGCCTAAACCCTTTCCTTGGTAATCTGATAATACTTCCAGCTTCCATAACTCTAGGTAGTCCTTGGGTGGGGTGAAATAACGATTATATTTTGCCTCGACTTGGTATAAGCTCATTCTCGCCACGAGTTTATCGGCAAAATAGATTCCGTAAAAGGGTGAAGCGCTATCATTTTCTGTGATATTTGTTTCTAAATCCTCAACCATTGATAGCTCTTGGAGACCGTATTCTTTGAACTTTTTAAATTCCTCTAAAGTTTTGTAGTTAACCCGTAATTTTTCAACTTTTACATCCACTTCGTTTCCTCCAATATCAATTAGTCCAAAACTTGTGAAAGCAACATATTAACAACTTACTTAGGTTTATTAACCTTATAAAATGATTATATAATAAAATGTTATAATTTTCTGCCTTTTTGCTTTAGGGATAGCGGTGTTGAAGTAATAGAATATATTATAGGACAACCCATTATAAGAGATCATTTAATATAAGTTAGGAAAAATAACCTCTTGAAAATTTTCATATTCGAAATGTTTTTTTATTCATTTGTTGTTACAATAAAATCTATCAAAGGTTAAAGAGGTTATTGTGTATGAATATTGGAATTATTGGTGGGGGATCCATTGGTCTTCTGTTCTCTTATTACCTTAGCCAGTCTGCCAACGTTACACTATATACTAGAACGGCGGAGCAAGCTAAAAAAATTAATGAAGAAGGTCTTTATTGTTATCAAAGGGAGCGGGTAATCCACACCCGAATTGCAGCTAAGCCATTTGAATTTTGGAAGGGACAGGAAGAAATTACGCTGGTTACTGTTAAGCAATATCAATTAGCGCAAGTGCTGGAGAATATAGCGAACCAGTCTAACCATAAGAGTAATAGTTGCTACTTATTTCTTCAAAATGGAATGGGGCATATCAGACCACTTAAAAAATTAACAAGTTACAATATATTTGTGGGATCGGTCGAACATGGTGCCTACCGAAATGGAGAAAATTCTGTTGTTCATAATGGGAATGGAGTAACGAGAATAGCATTACTTAATGGAGACAAAGCACTTTTGGATGACTTCATTACGCTAGGTTCGGATTCTTTCCCAATCGTCATTGAAGACAATTATGATGATATGTTAATAAAAAAGTTAATTGTTAATTCAATGATTAATCCACTTACTGCAATTTTAAAAGTACCAAACGGTGCTTTAATCAAAAATGAATCCTTCTATACCATATTGATGAATGTTTTTAAGGAATTGAAGTTAATATTGAACTTAGAAAATCCAGATGATGATTTTGCGCATGTCCTCGCAATTTGTGAAAAAACTGCCAACAATCGATCCTCGATGCTGAAAGATTTAGACCAAAATCAGGAGACCGAAATAGACGCGATTTTAGGGTATGTCCTTGAAGAAGCTGAATTAAAAGGAATGAAGGCACCTTTGATTAATATGCTTTATCTTCTAATTAAGGGGATAAGCAACCAAAAAGGAGCGGAATAAATGGGAGCTCTCATTTCAAATATAATAGCTGCTGTCATTACGATCCCGTTATTGGGCTATTTTCTAGTATTTATCATTAGTAAGCTGGTTCTTAAAAATCATCGTAAGGCGGTCCGTGTTGCGATTGATTTGAGTACATTGCTGTTGGTCATTTCTGTGCACCACTTAATTATCGTCATTTGGAATCATTCGTATCTTTGGGTACTATTGCTTTTGATGATATCGGTAGCAGTAGTTTTTGTGATCATTCATTGGAAAACAAAACAAGAGATATTATTTTTACCTGTTCTCAAAGGGGTATGGCGAATGAATTTTTTACTATTTTTAACGGCCTATTTGTTTTTAATTGCCTTTGGTTTAATTCAAAGACTGAGTAGTCTTTGATAAATTAATTAATAATTAGTTAGGCAAAGTTTTTTCCTTTTCAAATATGAAAATGCTATACTCTTTAAGGAATAACTATCGTTGATTAGAAAGGAAGTACAAATAAATGGAGATGTTAAATCTCTCGCTTCCGGCAAATAACCGGTTTGCAACTGATTATTTGGCACAAACGCCTGATATTATGAAGTTTTTTCATTATCGGTATCAAGAAGCAACAAATTATCGGGGTCGGCTAGAAGAACTGAATAAAAGAACATTTCAAAGAGGTGCTGTTGCGGATCATATTGAACGTTATATGGCCGATTTTCCATCATCTCAAGCTGTTGAGCAGTCTTTAGATAAACTTCGTGCTGCAGATAGCGTAGTAGTAATCGGTGGGCAGCAAGCTGGTGTGCTAACTGGTCCTCTATATACGATACATAAAGTCATTTCTACTATCGTTTTAGCCAAACAAAAGGAGGAAGAGTTGGGTGTACCAGTAGTGCCAGTTTTTTGGATTGCTGGTGAAGACCATGACTACCTTGAAGTCAATCATCTTTATACAGAGGTTAATCAAAAAATCGAAAAATCAACTTTTCCGCAAGTGGTATCGGATAAAAAAATGGTGTCTGATATTTTACTCGACCAGGAAAAATGCTTTATGTGGGTAAAAAAGATTATTGAATCATTCGGGGAGACAGAATATACGAATACGATTTTAGCTTTTACAGAACAAGCTGTACAACGCTCACGTTCCTTAGTTGATTTTTTTGCTCATATTATAATGGAAATGTTTAAGGATTTTGGACTATTAATCATAGACTCTGGAGATAAAAACCTTCGTATTCTAGAGCGAGACAGTTTCCTTTTACAAATTCGAGATCATCAAAAGATTACAGAGGCGGTTTTAAATCAGCAAGAAGAAATTCAGCAATTGGGCTTTGCAAACGCTCTTGAAATAAAAGAAAATGCAGCCAATCTGTTTTATTATGATGAGGAAACTAGCTCACGGATTTTGTTAGAGTATCATCCTAAAACCAAATTGTTTATTGGTAAGAACAGTTCGATTCAATTTACATATGAACAATTAGTCGAGCTTGCAAAAAATAAACCACAAAGTCTTAGTAATAATGTTGTAACACGGCCTTTAATGCAAGAGTGGTTATTTCCAACCTTAGCGTTTATTGCGGGTCCAGGTGAGATTGCTTATTGGAGTGAATTAAAACAAGTTTTTGAGCATTATGATATCAAAATGCCACCAATCGTCCCTAGATTGAATATTACTCTTTTAGAAAGGTCCGTTGATACTGACCTAAAGGAATTGGACTTCAGTTTAGAAGACGTATTGGTGAAGGGTGTTTCGGATTATAGAGAAAAGTTTCTTCTTTCAGTGAAGGACCCTGACTTAGATGAGTTATTTTTGCGTTTAAGGAACGATCTAACAGGCTATTATCAAACCATTGTTGAAAAAACAGAAGAAATTGATAAAGGGATGAACCCCTTAATCAAGAAGAATGAGGAATTGATTCAGAAGCAAGTTCGTTTTCTTGAAGATAAAATTATTGAATCGATTCACAGGAAGCATGTTGTTAACTTGCGGAAAATTGACCGTGTTGGCAATGCGTTAAGACCTAACGGCTCACCTCAGGAACGAGTGTTAAATCCATTTTATTTTTTAAATAAGTATGGATTTGAATTTATTCGCCAATTAGTTCAAATGGACTATCGATTTGATGGAAGTCACAAGGTGATTAAGCTATAACCAGGGAAGCTGACTCATATTTGAGGCAGCTTCTTTTTATTTCTGTGATAAAATACACAGTTTTCTGCCAATATTCGACAATATTGTGTCGGAGATGTCGAACTAATGTAAGTATAAATAACTATAGTGTTTTGATTTTATAAAACTCGGAGTTTTTCGATAAAATAATCCATTTGACCTAACTAATATAAACCTAGACAGGATAAGGCTTCGTCGAATTAAAGATTTCTTGTCGGACGAAAAAAATGTTCCGAAGGCAGAAAATTCTGATAAACAGAAGGGGAATCTCTAGCAATTAGAGAATACTAAAAATATGTGGTGAAAAGTGGGGGGATGTGGTAAATTTAGAAAGGAAAGTGGGGGTAGTGTATATGTTCATGGGGGAGTATCATCATACCGTTGATAACAAAGGCCGCTTAATTGTACCCGCTAAGTTTCGTGATGAACTGGGCGAGATGTTTGTTTTAACGCGTGGTCTAGATCAATGCTTGTTTGGATACCCACTCAATGAATGGAAGCTACTCGAGGAGAAGCTTAAAGGTCTTCCCTTAACAAAGAAGGACGCTCGTGCCTTTACGCGCTTTTTCTTTTCTGGTGCCACAGAATGTGAACTGGATAAACAAGGGAGAATCAATATCTCGGCCCCACTGCTTCAATATGCCAATTTAGAAAAAGAATGTGTCGTTCTTGGAGTTTCTAATCGAATTGAAATTTGGAGCAAGGAACTTTGGGAAGAATATTTCTTAAAGTCCGAAGAATCTTTTGCAGAAATTGCAGAAAATATGATTGGGTTTGATATTTAACCTCTCCGCGAAGGATTCATTAGAAAGGTGGAATAAGAATTACATGTTTGAACATACAACAGTGTTGCTGCATGAGGCAGTAGACGGATTGAATATCCAGCAAGATGGCATTTATGTGGATTGTACATTAGGTGGTGCAGGTCACAGTGAACTCATCCTTTCCAAATTATCGGATAAGGGTCGTTTGATTGCCTTTGATCAGGATGAAACTGCAATTGCCAATGCAAAAAAGAAGCTAGAGCAATATCAAGATAAAATTACGATTATTAAAAGTAACTTTTCAAACCTAAAAGAAGAATTATATGCAATAGGTGTTCATCATGTAGATGGGGTTTTGTATGATTTAGGTGTTTCTTCCCCACAATTAGATAATCCCGAACGAGGGTTTAGTTATCATCATGATGCCCCACTAGATATGCGAATGGACAAGCAGTCCTCCATTTCCGCCTACGATGTTGTCAACTCATGGCGATACGAAGATTTAGTCCGCATTTTCTTCCAATACGGTGAAGAAAAATTCTCAAAACAAATCGCTCGAAAAATTGAAGCAGCACGAGCCATTAAACCAATTGAAACGACGAATGAATTAGTAGAACTCATTAAAGATGCAATTCCAGCACCTGCAAGGAGAAAAGGTGGTCACCCTGCAAAAAGAGTTTTCCAAGCTATTCGAATTGCAGTGAATGATGAATTGGGCGTATTCGAAAAATCATTACAGGACGCAATGGATATATTAAATCCGGGTGGGAGAATCAGTGTCATTACTTTCCATTCTTTAGAGGATCGAATTTGCAAAGTTGCTTTTAAAAAGGCAAGTGAATTGCCACCGCTTCCTCCGGGTCTACCGATGATACCAAAAGAATACGAGCCAGATATGAAGCTTATTACGCGCAAACCGATTGTACCATCAGATGAGGAACTTGAATTAAATAATCGAGCAAGATCAGCTAAATTACGTGTCGCAGAAAGAAATAAATAGATAATATATTCGGGAGGGAAATGAATGAGCAACTTAGCCAAAAAGCTGCAACAAGAAACGCAAAAACGCACGGAACAACAAATAAAAACTCAAGTTGTAAAAAAAGCATGGTTTTCCCCTGGTGAAAAAATCTTAGGTCTGCTTTTTGGAGCATGTGTGTGTATTGGGTCAATTCAAATTGTTTCAAATCAAGCAGATATTTATAAGGTAAATAAAGGGATTCAGGATGTCGAAACTAAAATCCAGGAACAGCAAAAGGTGAACAGTGATTTAAATGTTCAAGTAGCTGAATTAAGTACTTATGAACGGATATGGGCGATAGCCACAAAGGAACTTGGATTAAAATTAAACGACAATGTTAAGGTTGTGCAAGAGTAATGTTAAAAAAACAACCCAATATGAATCGGGGAGCAGCGATATTATTTGTAATATTCAGCCTGCTCTTTTTTGTCTTACTTTTCCATTATGTAACCATTCAAGTGACGGGAGAAGCCAAGGGTGAAGCGTTGGCTGCAAAGGCCCAACAGAAATATACGAAAGAAAGAGTCATTGATGCCTCTAGAGGAACAATTTTTGATCGAAATGAGGAAGTAGTGGCGAAGGACACAACTTCATATACGGTTGTCGCCATATTAGATAAAAAAATGACGACGGACCCGAATAAACCAAACCATGTTGTTGATAAAGAAATGACCGCTAAAAAACTAGCTAAATACCTGCCAATGAGTGAAACGGAAATTTTGCAGCGGCTCAAAAAAAGGGTCTTTTCCAGGTTGAGTTTGGAAATGCAGGCCGTGATATTTCACATCAGGTAAAGTCGGAAATTGAAGCGTTAAAGCTTCCAGGAATCACTTTTGTCCGTGATAAAAAGCGATTTTATCCGAATGGAATTTTTGCCTCCCATTTAGTAGGCTTTGTTGAAAAGGAAGAAAAAGCAGACGGCACTAGTAAAACAGTTGGAAGAATGGGGATTGAGAGTGCTTTAAACAATGAGTTAACCGGAAAAAATGGCACGTTAAAATACGAAAGTGACCTTTGGGGTTATTTGCTCCCAGATGGAGAGGAAAATATTAAACCGGCACAAAATGGAAACGACGTTTATTTAACCATTGATAAAAAAATACAAACTTTTTTAGAGGATGCAATGAACAAGGTTAATGAAGAATATCAACCAAAAAAAATCATTGCCATTGTTGCGAATCCGAAAACAGGGGAGATCCTTGCGATGGGGCAACGACCATCATTTCATCCTAAAACAAGAGAGGGTATTGATAAAAGCTGGCATAATGAGGCAATTGAAAACTCATTTGAACCAGGTTCAACCATGAAAATTTTTACCTTATCAGCTGCGGTTGAAGAGGGTGTTTTTAATCCAAATGAATGGTACCAATCAGGTTCATATAGAGTCACGCCGAATTCTAAGCCGATTCGGGACCATAATGGTAGCGGATGGGGCTCCATTACCTTCCTTGAAGGTGTACAACGTTCATCGAATGTGGCATTTGCTAGACTAGCAAATGAAAAGCTGGGTTTTGATACGTATCGTGAATACTTAACAAAATTTGGATTTGATCAACCAACAGGTATCGATTTACCGAATGAAACATCAGGAAAAATAGTGTACCAATATCCGATTGATAAAATCACAACTGCGTTTGGACAAGGGACAGCCATTACACCGATTCAACAAATTCAAGCAGCAACAGCTGTTGCAAATGATGGGAAAATGATGAAGCCTTATGTAGTAAGTAAAATAGTGGATTCAAATTCTGGAAAGGTCGTAAAGGAAGGTGAACCAAAGGTAGCTGGTAAACCTATTTCCGCAGAAACAGCAAAAGAGGTTCGTGATATTTTAGAAACGGTTGTTACGTCGCCAAAAGGAACGGGAAGCCGATATAAAATCGACGGCTATTCTGTTGCTGGGAAAACTGGAACTGCGCAAATTCCAGGAGCTAAAGGATATTTGACCGGTGCTCAAAATTATATTTTCTCCTTCTTAGGTATGGCTCCAAAGGATGATCCGGAATTAATCGTTTATGTTGCGGTCCAGCAACCAGAAATTAAGACCTATTTTGATGGATCCATCCCGGTTTCTCAAATTTTTAACTCGGTAATGAAAAATAGTCTTCAATATTTAAATATTAAACCAGTAAGTATGGAAAAGGCGAAAACCAACACACTTACTAACTATGCTAATCATTCGATTGATACTGCGCTAAATGACTTAACCAAAAAAGGACTTGATGCAATCGTTATTGGTGATGGCAATACTGTCCTCGAACAGACTCCAGCACCAAATGTCTCTGTTCTTGAAGGGGAGAAGGTCATCTTGAAAACAGACGGTGAGCTTAAGATGCCAGATTTAACTGGGTGGTCACGACGTGATGTATTAATATTGGCCAAAATGGCTGATTTGAAATTAACGATTACGGGGAATGGTTATGCAGTTAGTCAAAATCTCACCCAAGGAACGGTTGTAAAGAAGGGAACATATTTAATCGTCAATTGTTTAACACCAGATGAAGCTAAAAAAGCATCAGAGGATAAAGCAGCAAAAGGTGAAAGTCAAGAGGATGAGGTCCACGATTAACACCACCTACCGTTCTAATTTAAATGGTACAAGCATATAAATGAACAAGCCTGTTAAAGGACTCTAAGGATTCCTCCATTAAAAATGAGGATCAGGGTTCGTCGGAACAGTCCGAGAGGATGAGAAAGGAGTTTCGTTCATTATATGCGTGTATCACAAGTAACGGTTCGCAAGCGGCTCGCCATCGCGCTAATTGTCGGTATCCTGATTTTTTTAGTGATTGATTTACGGCTTGGATATGTTCAGTTTTTTTTAGGAGATTTATTAACAGATCGGGCCAAGGATTCTTGGAGTCGAAATATACCATTTGAACCGAAACGAGGCGAGATTGTCGACCGCAATGGGGTGAAGCTTGCCACTAATATTAGTTCTCCAACTGTTTATGTTGTTCCGCGTCAGATCGAGGACCCTGATAAAACGGCTGAAAAATTAGCAGCTGCTTTGAATATGTCAAAGGAAAAAGCCTATCAGCATATCACGAAAAAGAATTCAATTGAGAGAATTCCTGAGGGAAGGAAGATTTCCCATGAAAAAGCAAAAGAAATCCGTTCCCTAGGCTTAAAAGGTGTCTATATTGGTGAAGATTCAAAGCGTAGTTACCCATTCGGAACATATTTATCACATGTGTTGGGCTTCGCCGGAGTCGATAACCAAGGTTTAATGGGTCTTGAAAAGTATTATGATAAAGAATTAAAAGGTGAAAAAGGCTCTGTTAAGTTTTACGCTGACGCAAAAGGAAAACGGATGAACGATATGGCGGATGATTACCAGGCGCCGCAGGATGGTTTAGATTTGAAACTTACCATCGATACGAAAATTGAGACGATACTTGAACGTGAACTTGATATTGCTGAAACAACCTATCAGCCAGAAGGGATTATCGCGATTGCGATGAATCCAAACAATGGAGAAATATTGGGGATGTCCAGTCGTCCAAGCTTTGACCCGGCCAATTTTCGAAATGTACCCCAAGAGGTGTACAATCGAAATTTACCTGTTTGGAGTACCTATGAGCCTGGATCGACCTTTAAGATTATTACCTTAGCAGCTGCACTCGAAGAAGGCAAGGTAGACCTTGAAAAGGATCATTTTCATGATCCTGGCTTTGTGGAGGTTGGCGGCTCTAGGTTAAGGTGCTGGAAGAGAGGCGGACATGGAAGTCAGAGCTTCCTTGAAGTTGTTCAGAACTCTTGCAACCCTGGGTTTGTAGAGCTTGGTCAAAGATTAGGGAAAGAAAAACTGTTTCAGTATATTAAAGACTTTGGTTTTGGTGAAAAAACTGGAATCGACCTTCAAGGAGAAGGTACGGGGATATTATTTAAATTAAATAGGGTCGGACCAGTTGAACTGGCAACGACCGCATTTGGTCAAGGGGTTTCGGTTACCCCCATTCAGCAAGTTACAGCAATTTCCGCAGCAGTAAATGGCGGTACCCTTTATACGCCGTATATAGCTAAAGAGCTTATCGATTCAACCACTGGAGAGATTGTGATGAAAAAAACGCCAGTGGCAAAACGAAACGTTATTTCTAAGGAAACTTCGGAAAAGATTCGTTATGCATTAGAAAATGTAGTCGCCCAGGGTTCTGGAGGAAAGGCATTTATTGATGGGTATCGAGTTGGTGGAAAAACAGGTACAGCCCAAAAAGCACAAAATGGACGATATCTTGAAAATAATCACATCGTCTCATTTATTGGATTTGCGCCGCGGATGACCCGCAAATTGTTGTGTATGTCGCGGTAGATAACCCTAAAGGAACGGTTCAATTCGGAAGTCAGGTATCTGCACCAATTGTTGGGAATATCCTGAAGGATGCATTGCCTGTTCTTGGTGTTGAACCTCGTAAAGAGCAAATCCCTAAGAAACAAGCTTTTGGAGATGTTCCGATGATCGAGGTACCGGATGTTGTTGGATTTGAGAAGAATGAATTGAGAGAGTTATTTATCAATTTAAAGATTGACTCGAGTGGTGAAGGAAATACTGTCGTCAAGCAATCGCCACAACCTGGAGTTAAGGTTAAAGTGGGTTCAACAATAAGGCTGTATTTTTCGGATGAAGCAAAAACTGATCAGAAGGATAAGGAAGAAAAGAAGGAATAGAACATTGAAGGGGCGGCAAAATTTATTTCGCCGCTCCTTTTGCGTGGAAACACATTTAGTAGAAAAAATTATCTCGATGTCGTGGCTTAATTGATTGGAATCGTGTAAAATAAAACCGCTATATTTTTTAGATTAAACTTATACTTTCATAATTTTTGTTAGTAAGAAGTATTTAGTTAATGTGAATCGGCTTCTTTCGATGAGAGGATTGATATATTAAATGAATTTACATAGTTTACTGGAAAGTTTACATCCATTAGCACCGTTTGACTTTGAAGATGTAGAAATTACTTCGATTGAAAATGATAATCGAAAGGTCCAGCCAGGGTGCTTGTTTATATGCGTGAAGGGCTATACAGTCGATGGGCATCAATTTGCCCCTTCAGCAGTTTCCAATGGAGCAGTAGCAGTGATCGCAGAAAGAGAATTAGACTTAGATGTACCCGTAATTGTCGTTAAAAACACGATAAGAGCAATGGCAGTGCTCGCCGATCAATTTTACGGTCATCCAACAAAAAAACTGCACTTAATTGGAATTACTGGAACAAATGGGAAGACTACAACGAGCCATTTAATTGAAAAAATATTGGCCGATGCCGGGAAGAAAACTGGTTTAATTGGGACAATGTACACAAAAATTGGGGATGTTGTTGAAGAAACTAAAAATACAACACCTGAGAGTTTAACTTTGCAAAAAACCTTCAAAAGAATGGTTGATGCTGGTGTTGAAGCAGCGGTAATGGAGGTTTCATCCCATGCATTAGATATGGGGAGAGTACATGGCTGTGATTATAATACGGCTGTTTTTACGAACTTAACTCAGGATCACTTGGATTACCATCATACGATGGAGGAATACAAAAGAGCGAAGGGATTGCTTTTCTCTCAGCTTGGTAACACGTTTGATGTAAAAACACCGAAATTTGCCATTCTTAATGTGGATGACGAGGCATCTTTAGGATATGAAAAATCGACTGCTGCTCATATATTAACCTATGGAATTGATTTTGAAGCAGATTTACGTGCGACAAATATTAGGATGAATGCCAGTGGAACAAGCTTTGAGCTCAAAACCCCAATCGGTATTGAGAAAGTTACGATGAAATTGATTGGTAAATTTAACATTTACAATGTACTTGCTAGTATTGCCTCAGGGCTTGTATATGGTATACCTCTATCACAAATTATCGCTTCGATCGAAGAGGTACAAGGGGTTTCTGGTAGAATGGAGCTGGTGGATGAAGGTCAATCCTACGCTGTCATTGTCGATTATGCTCATACACCAGATAGTCTCGAAAATGTATTAAAAACGATACAACAGTTTGCTGAAAAACGGATTTTTGTTGTGGTAGGCTGTGGGGGAGATCGCGACAAAACGAAGCGTCCACTTATGGCACAAATAGCTGTGAAATATGGAACCGATCCAATTTTCACCTCAGATAATCCACGGAGCGAGGATCCAAATGCCATCCTAAACGACATGGAAGCAGGAGTTTTAAGTAAAGCAGATTATCGAGTGATTGTTGATCGCAAAGAAGCTATTACCTTTGCGATTGATTCAGCAAATCGTGATGATATTATTTTAATTGCTGGAAAAGGACATGAAACATATCAAATAATCGGTGAACAAATTCTCTCCTTTGATGACCGAATTGTGGCGAAAGAGGCGATTAAGGAGCGGAAAGAATGAAAATCGGATATGCATGGTTAACTACTATTTTTTCAAAAACAGCAGGCATACAAGATTTAAGTCTAGAATTTGACACTGTGGCAACGAATGGGGAAGAAGAGCAGCCTCGCGGCTTATTTATTCCGCTTTGGGGAAATTCAAATGAATTATTGGATGCGATTCATAATGGGGCGATAGCAGCAATATGGGAAGAGGACCATAAACTTCCCGCTTACACGCCTAACCATTTCCCAATATTTTTTACAAAAGATTTAGAAACAGATATTAAAATTATGCTTGAAAGTTACATTGAAACGGTAAAGCAGGAAGAGGAAAGAACACAAATGTCCAATTTTATAAACGTAGAACTTCTTAATGAAAAAATGAAAACATATGATGATTCTGATAAGGTTAAGCCAATTATGCAGCTAATGCAAACACTTGAGGATGTAAGGAGGGGATAAAAATGATGGAGCAAGTTATATTTTTCTCGATATTAATGGGCTTTTTGATTACTGTCTTACTTTCTCCCGTTTTTATTCCATTCTTAAGAAGATTAAAATTTGGACAAAGCATTAGAGAAGAAGGGCCAAAGTCACATCAAAAGAAGACAGGAACACCAACAATGGGCGGGGTTATGATTCTCCTCTCCATCATTGTGACAACCTTGGTGATGACCGGTAAATTTGCAGAGCCAACCGTAAAAACATATTTATTATTATTTGTAACGTTCGGATTTGGATTACTAGGATTTTTAGATGATTTTATAAAAGTTGTAATGAAACGAAACCTTGGTTTAACATCGAAGCAAAAGCTTTTAGGGCAAATTATTATTTCAGGCATTTTTTATTTCGTCTATATACAAAATGATTTTTCAACTGAAGTCAATATTCCTTTTGTAGATTATTCCATTGATTTTGGTTGGTTCTATCTGCTGTTTGTTGTTTTCTGGCTAGTTGGTTTCTCTAATGCAGTCAATCTAACAGATGGTTTGGATGGTTTAGTATCTGGGACTGCTGCAATCGCCTTTGGAGCGTTAGCTGTTTTAGCGTGGAATCAGTCGCAATTTGAAATTGCGATATTTTCTGTCGCGGTTGTAGGAGCTGTGTTGGGCTTTCTTGTGTTTAATGCTCATCCAGCAAAGGTATTTATGGGAGATACCGGTTCATTGGCATTAGGAGGTGCGATTGCGACGATTGCGATTTTAACAAAGCTAGAAATTCTACTCATCATTATCGGTGGGGTATTTGTAATCGAAACGCTATCTGTTATTTTGCAAGTTGCATCGTTTAAAACGACCTGGAAGAGAATATTTCGTATGAGTCCATTGCATCATCACTATGAATTAGTAGGCTGGTCGGAGTGGCGCGTCGTTGTAACGTTTTGGACTGTTGGTTTACTGTTTGCCGTGTTAGGAATCTATATAGAGGTGTGGTTATAAAATGAAAATGATTGAACTATATCGCCATAAAAAGGTACTAGTTTTAGGGTTAGCAAAAAGCGGGGTAAGTGCGGCCTCTCTGCTTCATAAGCTTGGCGCGTTTGTAACGGTAAATGATAAAAAGCCATTATCTGAAAATCCTGAGGCCCAAGGGCTACTAGAACAGGGGATTAAGGTAATTTGCGGTGACCACCCGATTGAACTTTTAGATGAGGGGTTTGAAGTTATTGTAAAAAATCCTGGAATTCCGTATCATAATCCGATGATTGTTGGCGCGTTAGATCGAGAAATTCCTGTCATTACAGAGGTAGAGCTTGCTTATCAAATCTCGGAAGCACCATTTATCGGTATTACAGGAACAAATGGAAAAACAACGACGACGACACTGGTTTTTGAAATGCTTAATATCGGGCAAAAGCAACCATTAATTGCTGGAAATATAGGTACCGTAGCATCTGGCGTTGCCGAAAAAGCTACTTCGGACAATACAATTGTGATTGAATTATCCTCTTTTCAATTGATGGGGATTACTACATTCAGACCGAAAATTGCGATCATAACGAATCTTTATGATGCCCATCTTGATTATCATGGAACAAGAAGTGAATATTGGGGCGCAAAAGCAAGAATTACAGGAAATCAAACTGAACATGATTATTTAATAATCAATGGTGATCAGCAGCAGTGTGTGGAATTAGCAAAAAATACTGCCGCGAAAGTGATCTACTTTTCAACGACAAAGAATTTAGGTGAAGGTGCGTATATCCGTGACGGTTGGGTTATGTTTGGATTGGAGCAGATTGTTAGAATTAAGGATATCGTTCTTCCTGGAGTACATAACTTAGAAAATATTTTATCGTCTGTGGCAGCAGCAAAGCTATGTGGAGTTTCAAATGAAGCGATATATCAAGTGTTAAGTACCTTTAAAGGGGTTAAGCACCGTTTGCAATTTATTAGTGAAAAAGAAGGTCGTCGTTTCTATAATGATTCAAAAGCAACGAATATTTTAGCTACTTCAAAAGCGCTCGCTGCCTTTGAAACCCCAATTGTTTTACTCGCAGGGGGATTAGATCGCGGTAATAGCTTCGATGAACTAATTCCTTCAATGCAAAATGTGAAAGCGTTGATTACATTTGGTCAAACAGCACCAAAATTAGAAGAAGCAGCAAAAGCGGCAGGAATAAAAGCGATTAAACGCGTCGATAATGTGGAGAAAGCCGTTCCCGTTGCATTCGAACTTTCTGAAAAGGGCGATGTAATTCTTTTATCACCTGCTTGTGCAAGCTGGGATCAATATAAAACTTTCGAAGTAAGGGGAGACATTTTTATCGAAGCGGTGCATAAGCTTTAGTAAGGGTTTGTCCTCCAGTGCTATTCGGGATTCAGGCTCTAAACTCACAGTCGAGGTGTGTTGCATTGCCGCAAAAAAAGACTACTCCTGATTTATTGCTAATGATCATTACTTTTACATTGCTCGCTGTAGGCCTGATTATGGTATACAGTGCAAGTGCAGTCTGGGCCGATTATAAATTTGATGATTCATTTTTCTTCGCGAAGAGACAATTACTATTTGCAGGTGTTGGAATCTTTGCTATGTTCTTCATTATGAACATTGATTATTGGACTTGGAGAACATGGGCAAAGGTACTGGTCATTACGTGTTTTGTTTTATTAATTCTTGTTTTGATCCCTGGTATCGGAAATGTCAGAAATGGTTCAAGAAGCTGGATTGGCGTTGGAGCTTTTTCGATTCAGCCTTCTGAATTTATGAAGCTGGCTATGATTGCCTTTTTAGCGAAGTTTTTATCCGAACGTCAAAAATTAATTACGTCATTTAAACTTGGACTGGTACCATCGTTGGCTCTGGTGTTCACTGCATTTGCCATGATCATGCTTCAACCTGATTTAGGAACAGGAACAGTAATGGTCGGAACATGTGTCGTGATGATTTTTATTGCTGGTGCAAGAATTAGTCATTTCGTTGGTTTAGGGTTACTTGGTGTAGCAGGGTTTGTGGGCTTAATCATTTCAGCTCCTTATCGAATGAAGCGTATTACCTCCTTTATGGATCCATGGCAGGATCCGCTTGGGAGTGGATTTCAAATCATTCAATCACTTTACGCAATCGGCCCTGGTGGATTGTTCGGTTTAGGTCTGGGAGAAAGTCGTCAAAAATTCTTTTACCTACCCGAGCCACAGACTGATTTTATCTTTGCTATTTTAGCAGAAGAGCTTGGGTTTATCGGTGGCTCATTTGTTTTATTATTATTTGCTTTATTATTATGGAGGGGCATTCGAATTGCATTAGGTGCTCCAGATCTTTATGGAAGCTTCTTAGCGGTAGGAATAATCGCGATGATTGCCATCCAAGTGATGATCAATATCGGCGTTGTAACGGGGTTAATGCCTGTAACGGGTATTACGCTTCCATTCTTAAGCTACGGAGGCTCCTCGCTCACCTTAATGCTCATGGCAATTGGTGTCCTCTTAAACATAAGTCGGTACGCAAGATTGTAGACAGACCCTGTTATTACAGGGTTTCTTTCTTTTTCTATGGATGTGTTCAGTTTGAATGTTGATTTCCGCTCCAATCAGCATTTAACTGTAACTTACCCCTTTCTTTATACATTTGGTCGTACTAGTGTTTATGTAATACCCATGAAACATATGTTTCTTTTATTACAAAACAATTAAGATTAAATTGAATGATTATTTTAGTACAATTTTATAGTAAAATTGTAAAGGTACGTTTTCAAAATCAGTGAGTTGATTTTAGTTTAGATGCTCACGCTTTTATAAATTGAGGTGAAAGTAAGATGAAAATTGTTGTTAGTGGCGGAGGAACAGGAGGCCACATTTATCCTGCCTTAGCATTAATACGAGAAATCAACAAGACAGAAAAAAACGCTGAATTTCTATATATCGGAACAAAAAAAGGGCTTGAAAGTACGCTTGTACCAAGAGAAAATATTCCGTTTGAAGCCATTGAAATTACTGGATTTAAACGCAAGCTATCCTTTGAAAATGTTAAAACGATTTATCGATTTTTAAAAGGTGTTCATGATAGTAAAGTCATCTTAAAAAAATTCAAACCAGATGTTGTGATTGGCACGGGTGGATATGTTTGTGGACCGGTTGTGTATGCAGCTGCTAAATTAGGCATTCCGACCATAGTTCATGAGCAAAATAGTGTCCCTGGGTTAACAAATAAATTCTTAAGTCGTTATGTGGACAGAGTGGCTATTTGCTTTGAGGAAGCAAAGCAGTATTTTCCAGAACAAAAGGTTGTACTAACGGGAAATCCTCGTGCATCAGAAGTGCTTGGACAGGATGGCGAAAAAGGTAAGAAGTCTGTAGGTTTAACGAAAAACCTCCCATCTGTCCTGATTTTTGGAGGAAGCAGAGGGGCACGACCAATCAATGAAGCCGTCCTAAAATCTTTGTCACAGTTTGGTGAAAAGCCATATCAACTTTTATATGTGACGGGTGATGCTCACTATGAAAAGGTGAAGCAAGAAGCTGAGATTTCAGGAAATCCTAATAATGTCATAATCAAACCGTTTGTACATAATATGCCTGAAGTTCTAGCGGGAATTGACTTGACTGTTTCGCGTGCTGGTGCCACCACTTTAGCTGAGCTAACCTCTTTAGGGGTACCGAGCATACTCATTCCTAGTCCATATGTGACAAATAACCACCAAGAGAAAAATGCAAGGGCCCTTAGTGACCATGGTGCTGCGGAGCTATTATTAGAATCTGAGCTAAATTCTGCAAAACTAATAAAAAAAATTGATGATATTTTATTGAATACAAACAAGCTATCAGAAATGAAAATAGCGGCAAGGAAACTTGGGATTCCTGACGCTGCTGGCAGATTATTGCAAGTCATGAAGGAAATCACAAAACGATAGTGAGTTGTAGCCCAGAATATCCCTTTAGCATAAAATAAATTACACCGAACCTAATCATGAAAGGGAGGTAACCATGAACGCTTTTCTTACTGAACTAAAAGAACAACAGGTTGGCAAGATTAAGGAACATGAATTATTAGCAAATCATACAACGATGAAAATTGGCGGACCAGCTCAGCTTTTTATTGAACCATCTTCGATTGAACATCTTCAAAAAACAATGAGGTTAATCCGTAAATATAATATAAAATGGCGTGCCATAGGCAGGGGCTCGAATCTACTTGTTTCGGATCAAGGACTTGAAGGGGTTGTTATTAAATTAGGAGCAGGCCTCGATCAATTAGAGGTAAATGGTACAGAGGTCAAAGTTGGTGGAGGGGCATCACTCGTAAGCTTTGCCACAATGATCTGTAAAAAAGGTCTGTCTGGCCTAGAGTTTGCCGGTGGTATTCCTGGTTCTGTTGGTGGTGCCGTTTATATGAATGCTGGTGCACACGGGAGCGATATTTCTAAGATTCTAACGAAAGCTCATATTCTTTTTCCTGATGGCACTATGGAGTGGCTCTCAAATGAAGAAATGGAGTTTTCCTACCGGACATCCGTCTTACAAAAGAAACGCCCTGGAATTGTCGTCGAGGCAGTATTTGAGTTGATGAAAGGCGAAAAAGATTCAATTGTTGCCGAAATGCAAAAAAATAAAGATTACCGAAAACATACACAACCATGGAATTATCCTTGTGCCTGGAAGTATTTTTCGTAACCCGCTTCCCAACTATGCAGGGCAGTTAATTGAAGCCGCTGGCTTGAAAGGCTTTTCGATTGGCGGGGCGAAAATATCAGAAATGCATGGGAATTTCATCGTCAATAGCGGAAACGCAACGGCTAAGGATGTTGAAGATTTAATTCAATATATTAAAGATAAAATTTTTGCATTATATGAAATAAAAATGGAAACAGAAGTAGAAATAATCGGGAAAAACTTACAGAAATGATTCGGTTTGAACCCGCTAATATGATATAATTATTGAATAGGACAATGGAAGGTCTCGGTAAATAACGGCATGATATCGTGCCGTTGTTTTCACTTTATTGTATAATTGACAAGCTTCAAGAGGTGAGTGGAGTGGAGAAAGGGAAAATTGTCTCCCTTGAAGATCGTATACCAAAATTAAAACAGCAAAGAAAGAGGAAGGCCAACAAAAGATTGGTCATGTTATTGTTTGTTTTCTTTCTCTTAGTTTGCTGCATAATCTACTTCCAATCTCCCCTAAGTCATGTGAGGAAAATCCATGTAAAGGGTAATGAAGTGTATTCATCTGAGGATATTAAGGACCTTTCAGGATTGACGACGAAAACGAATATTTGGAAGATTAACGAAGGGCAAATCGAAAAGAAGCTAGGACAGTTGCCGGAGATTAAGAAAGTCAAAGTTCTCGTTAAATTTCCTTCTAGCGTTGTGATTACAATTCAGGAACATAAACAAATAGCTTATATCGCGAAGGGAGAAAACTTTTCTGCCGTATTAGAGAACGGAGAGATTCTTCCGAAAATGAAACGAGAAACGTTTCCGATACAAGCTCCTATCCTAAATGGATTTACGAAGGGAAACATCTTAAATAAAATGATTGATGGTCTTGAGAAATTACCTGATGGAATTGTGAACTCAATTTCAGAGATTTATTATACCCCGAAAGAAACCGATAAATATAGTATAACCCTTTACATGAATGATGGTTTCCAGGTGCTTGCTACCCTGAGAAGTTTTGATGAAAAAATGGCTCATTATCCTTCGATTATAAGCCAATTGGATCAAAATGAAAAAGGAATCATCGACCTTGAAGTAGGCTCCTACTTCAGAGCTTACGAACAGGAAGGAGCTGAACAACTTGAAGATGAAGGTGAAGGGTAAGCATGCCGTTCTTTCTTTAGTTTGTTTAGTATTAGGGTTTATGATTGCCTTCTCATACCAAAGAACCCAAGCACAAAACGAAAACGACGTTATTTCGGACAAGCAGTGGCAGAGGAATTTGGATTTGCGAAATCAGCTAATTGAACAAGAAGAAATGAATCGGGAGCTCCAAAAGGAATTAACGAAAACTCAGGAACAGATTCTTGAAAATGAACAAGATCTAGCTAAAGAAACCCAAGTTTATTTTAACCTTGCTGAAGACACAGAGAAATATCGGATGTTTTTAGGTAAAGTGAAAGTAAAGGGTAAGGGTGTGGAAGTTACCTTAGATGATGGTGACTATAATCCAAAAGATGATAACATCAACAATTATATTGTTCACGAGCAACATGTGTTTAAAGTGATTAATGAATTATATATTTCGGGCGCTCAAGCGGTAGCGATTAACGGTCAAAGGCTTTCCTATAACTCTTACATCGTTTGTAATGGACCAGTTATTACGATTGACGGTACCCAACAGCCTGCTCCCTTTGTTATTACCGCAATCGGTGATCCTGATGTGCTTGATGCAGCGTTAAATATTACGGGTGGGATCAAGGATCAGTTGGTTAGTGATAACATCATCGTAAAAATCGAGAAAAAAGAAAGTATCGTATTAAATCCCATTCTGGGCAGCTAAAGTTAGGTGAGAAGCGTGGACAAGAAATATGTTAATTTTACAGCTGTTGCTGTTATTGTAGGTCTTATGCTTGCGATCCAATTTCAAACTGTTAAGGATCCGGTGATAAGGGATACACGTGATACATGGGAGCTTCAGCAAGATTACTTAAAAGAGCGGGAGCTGTACTCGAAGCTCATTCAAGAAATCCGATCAAACGAAGAAAAATTAGCAAAATATGAATCAGAAAGAAAACAAGGTAAAGAACAGGTGTTACGGGAAACTCTCGATGAATTAAAAATGCAGGTTGGTCTCACTGAAGTAACTGGACCTGGGATTACTCTTTCGATTGGACCAGCCTATGAAGAAATTGCATTAGGTAGTTCAGATTCGATGATATCACCTGATTCCCTAAAAAGATTAATAAATGAATTAAACATGAATGGGGCCTTGTATATATCCATAGATGATCAACGTCTTATCAATACTTCTGTTATTCGTGATATTAATAACGAAACGAAAATTGATGGTCATTCACTTAAGAATCTTCCTATTGAAATTAAAGTGATTGCAGAAACAACGGAACTAGCAGAAAAACTGTACAATGTGATGGAGGCTTCACAGGCTGCCGAAGAACTGTATAAGTTTGACAGTCTCCGTGTAAATGTGTCGAAGCCAACAGATAAAATTACTGTTCCGGCATATCAAGATACGATACGGGTGCGAAATATGGAACCTGTTGAATCTGGCAAAGGAGGCAGTTAAGGATATGTGGCTTCCCTTAATCGGGCTAGTCATTGGGGTCATACTTGGATTGCTTACGGATTTAAGGATACCTGATGAATACTCTAATTATTTGTCGATTGCAGTCTTAGCTGCACTTGATACATTGTTTGGTGGCATAAGAGCGCACTTGCAAAATATTTATGACGAAAAGGTGTTTGTCTCTGGCTTTTTCTTTAATATTATCCTAGCTGCAAGTTTAGCTTTTCTGGGTGTACATCTTGGTGTAGACTTGTATTTAGCAGCGGTTTTTGCTTTTGGAGTAAGGCTTTTCCAGAACATTGCTGTGATTCGACGAATATTATTGACAAAATGGTCAACACCGCGGGAAAAATTAGAAAAAAATTGAATTATAAAAAAGGGAATAATGGTATTTTGACGAATAATTCTATAAGATATTCTGTTTTTGCATTTTAAGGCTGTTGTTCAATAACAGAAATAGCGAAAAGGAGGTGCCAATGAATGAACAGCAATGAAATATACGTAAGTCTTGACATCGGTACATCCAGTGTAAAAGTTATCATTGGTGATATGGTCAATGACTCCTTAAATATTATTGGTGTTGGCAATGTGAAGTCTGAAGGTTTGCGAAAGGGCTCCATTGTGGATATAGATGATACCGTTCATTCAATTAAACGGGCGATCGAACAAGCAGAGCGCATGATAGGGATGGAAATAAGACAAGTGATAGTTGGAGTAACAGGGAATCATGTTTCCCTGCAACCATGTCATGGTGTCGTTGCCGTTTCCAGTGAAAATCGTGAGATAACAGATTTAGATGTTGCGCGTGTCATTGACGCGGCTCAGGTTATTTCAATTCCACCAGAACGGGAAATTATCGATTGTATTCCAAAGCAATTTATTGTGGACGGTCTTGATGAAATAACCGATCCTCGTGGAATGATCGGAGTTCGCCTAGAAATGGAAGGAACGATTATTACTGGTTCGAAAACGATACTACATAATACACTCCGATGTGTGGAGCGAGCAGGATTAGATATTTTGGAAATTTCGCTCCATCCTTTAGCTGCAGGATCTTTTGCTCTATCAAAGGATGAAAAAAGCCTTGGGGTAGCGTTAGTTGATATTGGTGGTGGCTCAACCACAATTGCCATTTTCGAAAATGGATATTTGCAAGCGACTAGTGTTCTACCTGTTGGTGGCGACCATATAACCAAAGATATCTCGGTCGGACTAAGAACGTCTACTGAGGATGCTGAAAAGATAAAAATTAAGTATGGACATGCATTTTATGACCATGCTTCAGAAGATGAAGTTTTTAGTGTTCCAACAATTGGCAGTGATCAACATCAACAATTTAATCAAGTTGAATTATCTGATATTATTGAAGCACGCATGGAAGAAATTTATGAATTGATTCAATCAGAAATACGACGTTTAGGTTTTGCGGATCTACCTGGTGGGATTGTCCTAACAGGTGGAGTAGCAAACATGCAGGGAGTATTGGAATTAGCACAGGTAGTTTTCCAAAACCGTGTTAGAATGGCTATACCAGACTATATTGGTGTTCGTGAACCACAATATACCACTGCGGTGGGTTTAATTCAATTTGCCTATAAGAATGCAAGATTAAAAGGCAAAAAGCTTGATCAATTTTCACAAGGTCAAGAGTTAAAGGAAAAGCGTGTTCAAAAACAGCCGCAACCAAAAGCAAAGCCAGAAAAGCAACATCCAGAAGAGAAAATGTCAACAAGGATGAAAAAGTTCCTAGGGTACTTTTTTGAGTAAACGGCTATCACGAATACGACGAATTAGGAGGATTTGTCATGTTGGAGTTTGATACAAATTTAGATCAACTAGCTACAATAAAAGTCATCGGCGTTGGTGGCGGCGGAAACAATGCTGTAAATAGAATGATTGAGCATGGCGTTCAAGGAGTTGATTTTATTGCAGTCAATACGGATGCCCAAGCTTTGAACCTATCAAAAGCAGAAATTAAAATGCAAATTGGTGGAAAATTAACACGAGGACTTGGTGCCGGTGCAAACCCAGAAGTTGGGAAAAAGGCAGCGGAAGAAAGCCGAGAGCAAATAGAAGAAGCTTTAAAAGGTGCCGATATGGTGTTTGTTACAGCTGGAATGGGTGGCGGCACTGGAACTGGAGCAGCTCCTGTTATCGCGCAAATTGCTCGAGAATTAGGGGCTCTTACTGTTGGGGTTGTAACTCGTCCATTTACTTTTGAAGGCAAGAAACGAGCTGGACAAGCAGCTGGTGGGATTGCGGCAATGAAAGAAGCGGTCGATACGCTAATTGTCATCCCGAATGACCGCTTATTAGAAATCGTTGATAAGAGCACTCCAATGCTTGAAGCTTTCCGTGAAGCAGATAATGTCCTACGCCAAGGTGTTCAAGGTATTTCCGACCTTATCGCTGTACCAGGACTAATTAACCTCGATTTTGCTGATGTTAAAACGATTATGTCATCTAAAGGCTCAGCATTGATGGGAATCGGAGTAGCCTCAGGTGAAAATCGTGCAACAGAAGCAGCTAAAAAGGCCATATCCTCTCCACTATTGGAAACCTCCATTGATGGGGCTCAAGGTGTTCTAATGAATATCACGGGCGGTACAAACTTGAGTCTTTATGAAGTTCAGGAAGCTGCGGATATCGTTGCTACTGCTTCAGATCAAGAAGTAAATATGATTTTTGGTTCTGTAATTAACGAGAATTTAAAGGACGAAATTGTTGTAACTGTCATTGCTACTGGCTTTAATGAAGAAACTGTTCAGCCACAAAAAATGACTCGTCCAGGTTTTGGACAAGTTAAACCAGGTTTGAATTCAGTTAAACGTGAGCCAAAGCGTGAGGAAATTCAGGCAGAACCAATCCGTGCAACACATACTCCACAACAAACGGAAGATACACTTGATATTCCAACATTTCTACGTAACCGTAATCGTAGAAGATAATAGAATCGTTAAACATGGCTCAGAAATGAGCCATGTTTTTTATTGTTATCCTTCATTTTCTCCCCAAATAAATCTTTCCAAATAAACTGACAAAAACCGTAGCATATAGTGAAAACTTCCCCTTTTTTGTGTACAGGAAGTGACATACTTCTGTTACCTATATACGTTATACTTTTTCGTAACAGACTACTAGATTTGCCGTAATGCCAAAGTATAAAATCATGCCGAAGTCACGATTCATTTAGAAACGGTCTAGGGAAGGGGGGTACTATGTGACCGTCTACCTCGATGTAATATGGGCTTTGAATCTGCTGTTTGATAGTCTTCTTCTTTTTTTAACTGCAATTATTTTGAAGAGGCAGGTTTCTAAGTGGCGAATCTTCAGCGGTGGTTTACTTGGTTCAATCATTATTTTATTAGCTGTGACTCCTCTTCAGCCCTATTCCGGACACCCAATATCAAAGTTGCTATTTTCTATTTTTATGGTGTTAATTGTTTTCGGCTACAAGAGATTTAGGTATTTTATTTCGGGATTAATGACCTTTTATTTCACCACTTTTTTGATTGGTGGTGCATTAATAGGAACACATTATTTCGTTAACTTTGATTTCGAATTATCTTCATCGGTCATGCTGGCAAGTGTGAAAGGATTTGGAGACCCCATTAGTTGGTTTTTTGTCCTTCTTGGATTCCCAATTGCGTGGCACTTTTCAAACACAAATATTGAAAAAATTGAAACAGCTAAGATTCAATTTGATCATATTGTGAAGGTGCATATTTATTTAGATCAGCTGAGGTTTGAGTTTTTAGGATTAGTCGATAGTGGGAATCAACTTTATGATCCCATCTCTAAATCCCCAGTCATGTTAGTTTCTGTGAAAAACCATTTAGAAGAACTTCCGCCTCAATTGCTTCATTTAGCTCAAAATCCTGAAGCCGTTTTATTTGGAAATGAACAGGTGTCAGGTGATTTAGAAGGAAGAATGAGGATTATTCCTTGTAAGGTGGTGGGAAAAGAGCATCAGCTTATCATTGCATTGAAGCCTGATCAAATTGTGATTCAAGATAAAGAGCATAGTTATACCAGTAAAAAGGGATTAATTTCCTTCACTATGCAGGAGTTATCGAGTGAGGATTCTTTTCAATGTATCGTTCATCCTAAAATGATGTCTGGACCGAAAGAGTGCACCACATCAAAAGTAAGCTAATAATACTATACTCATTAAACAAAATTTTAGAAGGTGAGGACAATTTATGAAAAGAATCAAACTGCGCCTTTATTATTATTGGTATAAATTATTAATGAAGCTAGGACTTAAGAGCGATGAGGTTTATTATATTGGTGGAAGTGAAGCACTCCCGCCGCCGTTGACAAAAGAGGAAGAAGAAGTCCTGTTAAAAAAACTGCCAAATGGAGATAAAACAGCTCGCTCGATGCTGATCGAACGGAATCTTCGCCTTGTGGTTTATATAGCTAGAAAATTTGAGAATACCGGGATTAACATTGAAGACTTAATCAGTATCGGTACAATCGGGTTAATCAAGGCTGTTAATACATTTAATCCTGAAAAGAAGATTAAACTGGCTACATATGCTTCCCGCTGTATTGAAAATGAAATCCTGATGTATTTAAGGAGAAATAATAAAATCCGTTCTGAGGTGTCGTTTGATGAACCCTTAAACATCGATTGGGACGGCAACGAATTGCTACTTTCAGATGTGCTTGGGACTGAGGATGACATCATAACGAAGGATTTAGAAGCAAATGTTGATCGAAAGCTTTTAGTTAAAGCTTTACATCAGTTATCAGATCGAGAAAAACAAATAATGGAACTGCGGTTTGGGTTGGGGAGTGGTGAGGAAAAAACCCAGAAAGACGTGGCTGATATGCTAGGTATTTCTCAGTCCTATATTTCAAGATTAGAAAAAAGAATTATTAAAAGACTGCGCAAGGAATTTAATAAAATGGTTTAAATCAAGAGGATTGAGTTTTGAAATTCATTAAAATAAAACTGGATATTATTAAGGCTAGCTAAAATTTTTTTAGCTAGCCTTTTCCATATTTATCACCGTTTTTATGATTTTTTCCAAATTTGGTCGATTTGAGCTTGTGCATATTTTTCCTTTTCAAGGAGATACTGTTTTTTGTACAGCAACTCCTGTGAGGAGGGAATGGATTGACTCGAAACAAAGTTGAAATTTGCGGGGTTGACACATCAAAGCTTCCAGTTTTAAAAAATGAGGAAATGCGAGAGCTCTTCAGGCAAATGCATAAGGGTGATATTACCGCCAGAGAAAAACTCGTGAATGGCAATCTCCGGTTAGTACTTAGTGTAATTCAAAGATTTAATAACCGGGGCGAGTTTGTTGACGACCTGTTTCAGGTTGGTTGTATTGGCCTTATGAAATCAATTGATAATTTTGATTTAAGTCAAAACGTAAAGTTTTCTACTTACGCTGTTCCAATGATAATTGGTGAAATTCGTCGCTATTTAAGGGACAATAATCCAATTCGGGTATCTCGTTCATTAAGAGATATTGCCTATAAGGCACTTCAAGTAAGAGAACGATTAATGAGTGAAACTTCCCGCGAACCGACTGCAGAGGAAATTGCAAAGGTCTTAGAAGTACCGCATGAAGAAATTGTTTTTGCGTTAGATGCGATTCAAGACCCTGTCTCTTTATTTGAGCCTATCTATAATGATGGTGGAGATCCAATTTATGTAATGGACCAATTAAGTGATGAGCGAAATAAAGATACACAATGGATTGAAGAAATAGCCTTAAAAGAAGGTATGCGGCGATTAAATGAACGAGAAAAACTAATTTTAAGAAAGCGATTCTTTCAAGGGAAAACACAAATGGAAGTCGCTGAAGAAATCGGAATTTCTCAGGCGCAGGTTTCTCGGTTAGAGAAGGCGGCCATCAAACAAATGAATAAAAACATTCAACACTAAGCTGCCAATTGGCAGCTTTTCGTTTTTTAGGTTCAGTAGCTGGAGCGGAAATCAACATTCTAAACTAACACCTATGAATCATATAATGAAATAGTAGCTCAAAAGAGGTGAAACTGATGGTGAAAATTTCCGAATTTCAAATTAAAGATGTTGTGAACGTATTTGATGGCAAAAGACTTGGCCATATAGCTGATATCGATATAAATTTAAACACAGGCAAAATAGATGCTGTTGTGATAGGGGGGGCAGGTAAAGTCCTCGGATTGTTTGGAAGGGATGACGAAATTGTCATTCCATGGAAGAATATCATTAAAATTGGTCAGGATGTCATACTTGTACGATACCAGGACACAAGAAGTGGAAAATACCTTGAAACCGAGCTTAAGTGACGTTTTTTTACTGTGAGCAGTAGGAGCAATGTGGTAAACTAGAGGAAAATGTAATGGGGACTGATTCATGGAGCCGTTTATTCAGAAGGAAAAAACGTTTTTTGAAATCAATGAATGGACAAATATAGATTCGAAGTTAACAGCGGGCTTTACAACAAAGCACGGTGGTGTTAGTAAAGCCCCTTTTAAATCATTAAACTTTGGATTTCATGTAGGGGACAACAATCAGGATGTCATTCAAAACAGACAAACGTTAGCGAGACAGCTGGCTTTTCCTTTAACTAAATGGGTGGGGGCAGAGCAAACTCATCAGATAAAAATTCAAAGGGTAACCAGAACGGATCAAGGAAAAGGATCTATCAGCTATGAGGATTCATTTAAAGATACCGATGGTTTTTTCACAACGGAATCAGGAATATTATTAACATTAGCTTTTGCTGACTGTGTACCACTTTATTTTTTTGCACCGAAAAAAAGAATTATTGGCGTAGCGCATGCAGGTTGGAAGGGGACTGTTGCTGGAATTGGTCCTGAAATGATTGCCTCTTTTAAAGAGGAGGGCGTTGACCCGAGTGAGGTCCTTGTCGTAATCGGCCCATCTATTTGCGGAAATTGTTATGTTGTTGACGATCGTGTCATCTCGCTTTTGCAAAATAAACTAGAAGCTGTCGAAGAAAAGCCTTATAATTTAATAAAAGCCAATCAATACCAACTTAACCTGCCCGAAGCCAATCGACAATTGTTAATTAGCGCAGGGGTGCAGGAAAATCAAATAAACATGACCCAATACTGTACGAGCTGTAATGGAGACCTATTTTTCTCGCATCGCAAAGACAATGGAAAATCAGGAAGAATGATAAGTTTTATCGGCTGGAAGGAGGTTTAGCATTCGAAATGAATGTTTCAGCAAATTTAAAAACAATCCAGCAGCAAATAGACAATGCTTGCGTCAAATCTGGTCGTGATGCTTCTGAAATCACGATAATTGCTGTGACCAAGTATGTTAGCATTGCACGAGCCCAAGAAGCCCTAGATGCAGGAATTCATCATTTGGGAGAAAATCGTGATGATGGATTATTAAATAAGTGGAATGTATTGCAGGACAAGCCTACTTGGCATTTCATCGGAACTTTACAAACTAGAAAAGTTAAAAATATTATTGATAAGGTAGACTATATTCATTCAGTTGACCGAATATCATTAGCAGCAGAAATAAGTAAACGCTCAAAAAAGAAAATCAATTGTTTTGTACAAGTTAACGTTTCGGGTGAAGAATCAAAGCATGGATTAGAACCTAACCAGGTAATCGAATTTGTCCAACAACTAGGCGAGTTTCCTAATATCATCGTGGCCGGGTTGATGACGATGGCTCCTAATATTGATGACGAAGACATTTTGCGGAATTGCTTCCGCAAATTAAGAATACTTCGGACTGAAATACAAGCCATTGGACTAGAGTATGCCCCTTGTCATGAATTATCAATGGGAATGAGCAATGATTACGAAATAGCTGTTGAAGAGGGTGCAACCATGGTCCGTATCGGAACCGCACTCGTAGGAAATGAAGCAGAGGAGGTGCACAGGGATGAGCATAAAATCGAAAATTAAAACCTTCTTTTTTTTAGATGAGGAAGAAGATGATTATGAGGAAAAATACGTCCAAGAGGAACCTGAACCTAGACGAGAATATAAGGAATATAAGCAGCCTCAGCCAGTATCCAAACAAAATGTAGTCAGTCTGCAAAGTATTCAAAAATCTTCAAAGCTTGTCTTATGTGAGCCTCGAGTGTATGCTGAAGCTCAGGAGATAGCAGACCACTTAAAAAACCGTCGTTCTGTTGTTGTAAATCTGCAGCGTAGTGATGCCGGCCACGCGCGTCAAATTGTTGACTTTTTAAGCGGTACGGTCTATGCCATTGGTGGCGAAATCCAAAAAATTGGTAACGAAATCTTTCTTTGTACTCCGGACAACGTAGAAGTCTCCGGAAATATTACCGAATTTCTTCAAGAACACGACTTTCAAAATTCGAGGTGAGTTTTAAATGGATTTTTTGTTTAGCATATTAATACAAGTAATTCAGTTGTATTCCTGGGCATTGATTATTTATATTTTAATGTCATGGTTTCCAAATGCACGTGAAACGGGAATCGGCCGCATCCTAACAAATATTTGTGAGCCGTATTTAGATCCGTTTCGTCGAATTATTCCTCCACTTGGAATGATTGATATTTCGCCAATTGTGGCAATTTTAGTGCTTAACTTCGCAACTAGAGGTCTACACTTTTTGGCAAATATGATCTAATCGATAAAGGCTCTTTTTGTTTAAAATAAAATGAGCCTTTTTTATTTTAGATTATCTAGCAGAAAGGCAGTATTTTTTATGAACATCTACCAACATTTTCGGCCAGAAGAACGAGATTTTATCGATCAAGTTGTAGATTGGAAATACAATGTTGAAAGTACTTATACACCAAAGTTGACCGATTTCTTAGATCCTCGTGAGCAACAAATTGTCAAAACGATTATTGGTGAACATGGAGAAGTAAAAGTGGCCTTTTTTGGTGGAGTTGAAAAAGCTGAAAGAAAAAGAGCACTTCTTTCACCTGATTTTTACCAAGAAACAAAAGAGGATTTCCAAATTTCTTTGTTTGAAATTCATTATCCTAGTAAATTTGTCACAATAGAGCATCGCCAAGTGTTAGGAAGCCTAATGTCAATTGGGTTAAAAAGAGGGAAGTTTGGTGACATTCTCTTTCATGGTGATACTGTTCAATTTTTTGCAGCCAAGGAAATTGATGGGTATATTCGAATGGAGTTGCAGTCAATTGGAAGGGCGCAGGTTCGAATTAATGAAATACCATTTGAAAAAGTAGTCAAAGTGGAGGAAGTATGGCAGGACCTTTCAATGACCTGTTCATCACTTCGCCTCGATGTTTTAGTCTCTACTGCGTATCCATTATCGCGGCAAAAAGCACAGGTTATTATTGGACAAGGCCTGGTTAAAGTTAATTGGACAGTGATTGAATCTTCTTCATTCGAATGTGGTGAAGGTGATACTTTATCGGTCCGCGGCTTTGGCCGTGTTAAGATTGATTCAATCGAAGGAAAGACAAAAAAGGACAAATGGCGAATTATAGCGAAACAGCAAAAATAAATTATTGGATTTAGCAGGATTATAAAAGGGATTGTCGAATACATGGTTATACATACGAGTCTTGATTTGGAGGTGGCGTTATGCCGTTAACACCGTTAGATATACACAATAAAGAATTCAGCAAGGGATTTCGAGGCTATGATGAGGATGAGGTAAACGAATTCCTTGATCAGGTTATTAAAGATTATGAATTGTTGATCCGTGAGAAAAAGGAATTAGAAGAAAAATTAAAAGATCAAACAGAAAGATTGGGGCATTTCTCTAGTATTGAGGAAACCCTTAACAAGTCGATTGTAATTGCTCAAGAAGCTGGGGAAGAAGTACGTAGAAATGCGCAAAAGGAAGCAAAATTAATCATCAAGGAAGCAGAAAAAAATGCTGATCGGATTGTTAATGAATCGCTTACAAAGGCAAGAAAAATTGCCTTGGAAATAGAAGATCTTAAGAAGCAATCAAAGGTATTCAGAACTCGCTTTAAAATGCTGATTGAAGCACAGCTTGATTTATTAAGCAATGATGATTGGGATCATTTACTCCAATATGAGTTAGATGCATCTGAATTGAAGGCAGCTGAAGAAGATTCATTAGCATAACTTGACGAACGAATTATAAATCGCATATAATGCATAACAATAGAACCTTAAATAAGAATGACGATGATAGGGACAGTACGTTTTTTCAACATGCTTTTAAAGCGACTTAGGGATGGTGTAAGCCTAGGAAAGCCGAAAATTCGAAAAATCACCCTTGAGTTCCAGGTTGAACACTATTTTTGATAGGTAAAGTAAACTTTGGCGTGAATTCACGATACGAATAACTAGAGGACAGAGCTATCATATGCTTTGTCAATTAGGGTGGTACCGCGGGAAAACCTTCTCGTCCCTTCATCAGGGATGAAAAGGTTTTTTTTGTTGTCATTTTGTATTTACAAAGTTGATTGGAGCGAAAGGTGCGAGACTCCTGCGGGAGCAGTGGGACAGGTGAGACCCCACAGGCGCTATGCGCCGAGGAGGCTCACCGCCCGCCCCGCGGAAAGTGAGCACCTGCAGCGGAAATCAACAACTAACTTTAAAACAACCAAAAATAAATTCCATAGGAGGAAATGAAATGGATTATAAAGATACGTTATTGATGCCACAAACGGAATTTCCGATGCGTGGGAATCTTCCAAAGCGTGAGCCTGACATGCAGGCACAATGGGAAGAAATGAATATTTATCAGCAAGTCCAAGAAAGAACGAAAGGGAGACCAATGTTTGTATTGCACGATGGTCCTCCATATGCCAACGGTGACATCCACATGGGCCATGCATTAAATAAAATCCTCAAGGATTTCATCGTTCGCTACAAATCAATGAGCGGATTCCATGCACCATATGTTCCGGGTTGGGATACACACGGTTTACCAATTGAGCAGGCTTTAACAAACAAAGGAGTTAAACGGAAGGAAATGACCGTTGCTGAATTCCGTAAACTTTGTGAGCAATATGCTTATGAACAAGTGAACAATCAACGCGTCCAGTTTAAACGTCTAGGTGTTCGTGCTGACTGGGATAATCCATATATTACTTTAAAGCCTGAATATGAAGCACAGCAAATCAAAGTGTTTGGCGAGATGGCGAAAAAAGGCTACATCTATAAAGGTCTGAAGCCTGTTTATTGGTCACCGTCAAGTGAGTCAGCCTTAGCAGAAGCAGAAATCGAATATCAGGATAAGCGTTCTGCCTCTATTTATGTTGCCTTTAACGTGAAAGATGGAAAAAATGTATTAGATACCGATACAAAAATCGTTATCTGGACTACAACTCCATGGACTATTCCGGCCAACCTTGGAATTTCTGTTCATCCAGAATTAACGTATGTTGTCGTTGAAGAAGGCGGAAGCAAATACGTTGTGGCTGAAGCATTATTAGAAGCTGTTACTAGTGAAGTTGGCTGGGAAAATCCAACGGTCGTCAAAAAGGTTAAAGGAAGCGAATTGGAATACATTATCGCCCTTCATCCAATTTATGGTCGTGAATCACTGGTCATGCTTGGCGAGCACGTAACAACTGATGCAGGTACTGGTTGTGTACACACAGCACCTGGTCACGGTGAAGACGATTTCCATGTTGGTCAAAAGTATGGCTTAGATGTATTAAATCCAGTAGATGATAAGGGGCACATGACACATGAGGCTCCAGGCTTTGAAGGGTTATTTTATGAAAATGCCAATAAGCCAATTACGGAAAAGCTAGAAGAAAATGGAGCGCTATTAAAGTTATCCTTTATTACTCACTCTTATCCGCATGACTGGAGAACAAAGAAACCTGTCATTTTCCGTGCGACTGCACAGTGGTTTGCTTCTATTAAAGATTTCCGTAACGAGCTTCTAGAAGCTGTTAAGGAAACAAAGTGGGTACCTGAATGGGGCGAAACACGTTTGTTTAACATGGTTCGCGATCGTGGTGACTGGTGTATTTCCCGTCAACGTGCATGGGGTGTACCAATTCCAGTATTCTATGCTGAAAATGGTGAAGCGATTATTACAGACGAAACGATCAATCATGTTTCAGGACTGTTCCGTGAGAACGGATCAAATATTTGGTTTGAGCGGGAAGCGGTAGAGCTATTACCTGAAGGATTTACGCATCCGGGTAGTCCAAATGGTGAATTTACGAAAGAAACGGATATCATGGATGTATGGTTTGATTCTGGATCTTCTCACCAAGCTGTTTTAGAAGAGCGTGATGATCTTCAGCGTCCAGCCGATCTTTATTTAGAAGGATCTGACCAATATCGCGGTTGGTTTAATTCATCACTTTCAACAGGTGTTGCTGTAACAGGCAAGGCACCGTATAAAGGTGTTCTCAGCCATGGATTTGCGCTAGATGGTGAAGGAAGAAAAATGAGTAAATCAATTGGTAACGTGGTTATTCCGGCCAAGGTTATGCAACAGCTTGGTGCCGATATCCTCCGTTTATGGGTCGCTTCTGTTGACTATCAAGCGGATGTGCGCGTTTCCGATGCGATTTTAAAACAAGTAGCTGAAGTCTATCGTAAAATTCGTAATACATTCCGTTTCTTATTAGGAAACCTTGCTGATTTTAACGCTGATAGTGACGCTGTTGCTTTTGAACAACTTCGTGAAGTTGATCAGTTTATGCTAGTGAAGCTTAACAATGTCATTAAATCCGTTCGTGAATCGTATGAGAACTATGAATTTGCAACAATTTATCATGCAGTAAATAATTTCTGCACATTAGATTTGAGCTCATTCTATTTAGATTTCGCGAAAGACGTTTTATATATTGAAGCGAGCAACAACCTCGAGCGTCGTAGTATTCAAACAGTATTACACGAGTGCTTAATTGCCTTGGTGAAGCTTGTTACACCAATTCTTCCACATACTGCAGATGAGGTTTGGTCTTATATCCCAACCGCAAAGGAAGCTAGTGTACAATTGACAGATCTCCCAGAGTACCAGGAGTTACCAAATGCCAAAGGGCTTGAAGATAAATGGTCTTCATTCATGAAGCTTCGTGATGATGTATTAAAAGCACTTGAAGAAGCTCGTAATGAAAAGGTAATCGGAAAATCATTAACGGCTAAAGTCACTCTTTATGTTAATGAATCAACACGGGAATTGCTTGATTCGATCGATGAAAGCTTAACGCAATTATTCATCGTTTCAGGCTTTGAAGTGGCTGGAACTTATGGTGATGCGCCTGAAATTGCTTTGAAGCTAGAGCATGCGGCAATTGTTATTTCTAAAGCAGATGGTGAAACTTGCGAACGTTGTTGGACGGTTACTCCTGAAGTTGGAAAAGTTGCAGAGCACCCAACACTTTGTACACGCTGCGCTAATGTAGTTAAGGAAAATTATTAAGCGTTTTTTACGGGCTAACTCAATTATGGGTTAGCCTTTTTTTGTTGTTGGCAGTCTTAACACTAATACATCTTCATCCCACACAGGTACTTTCTTTATTTATCCACTTCCACTAATCTTTGTGCCATTTGACAATTGTTTAAACGTGTGCTCACCTCCGTTAGGGTCATAATATAATCAACAAAATCATCGGAGGTATAGATATGGAAGCGACATTAGATTTAGCAAAGCTTTATACCGAACTCCGTAAATCAAGCAAGGAATTACAGAATCGTTTAAACGTCAACACTGGTTCACCTACACTACAATCCCTTATAATGGAAGAAATTCAAGATGTCGAAAATGCAATCCAAAAAATCACACTAGGGAATTACGGAAAATGTGAAATCTCGGGCGAACAAATCCCTTTTGATTTTTTAAAAGTTATGCCAACCATTAAGACAATGGAGGACATCGACGGACTCCACCATTTTTATCGTAAACCGATCACTTATAATGTCTCACTGTAGAAGAATCATTATCGTTTTTTGCTAGAGTATGCTAAAATGCAAAGGTATATATTTGTGTAGACTTGGAGGTACCTTTGTGTTTTATTACATAATTGCTTTGTTTGTTATTTTCCTCGACCAACTTACCAAGTGGTTAATCGTTAAAAATCTCAAGATTGGGGAAAGTATAGAGATAATCGAAAACTTTCTTTATATCACCTCCCATCGAAATCGTGGTGCAGCGTGGGGCATATTACAGGGGCAAATGTGGTTTTTCTATGCGATTACCATCGTTGTCATTGTTGCGATTGTAATTTATATCCAAAAGGCAGTAAAAGGGAAGTGGTTGATGGGAGTTTCGCTCGGACTAATGCTTGGTGGTGCGATTGGAAACTTTATTGACCGTGTAGTTCGAAAAGAAGTTGTCGATTTTATCAATACTTATATTTTCGGGTATGATTTCCCGGTATTTAATATAGCCGATTCTGCGTTAGTAATTGGTGTTATTTTGTTAATGATTCAAATGTTAAAAGAAGAAAGTGAAGCAAAAAGGAGTAAATAATGGAATCCATCACATATATCATCCCTGAAGAACAAAAAAACGATCGTATTGATAAAGTGATTGCGGCGATAAATGCAGAATGGTCCCGCACTCAGGTTCAACAGTGGATTAAAGAAGGCCATGTCCTTGTCAACGGATCAGCAGTAAAAACGAACTATAAATGTCATATTGGAGATGAATTAACCGTTTCCATCCCTGAGCCGGAAAATCTAGATGTAGAAGCCGAAGAAATGAATCTCGATATTTACTATGAGGACCAGGATGTATTGGTTGTGAATAAGCCTCGTGGAATGGTAGTACACCCTGCTCCCGGTCATTTAAGTGGCACACTAGTAAATGGCCTGATGGCTCATTGTAAGGATTTATCAGGAATAAACGGTGTTCTACGCCCTGGGTATTGTGCATAGAATTGATAAGGATACGTCAGGGCTTTTAATGGTTGCAAAAAATGATCTCGCTCATGAGAGCCTAGTGAATCAATTAGTAAATAAAACGGTCGTACGGAAATACAAAGCCATTGTACATGGAAACATCCCACATGAATTCGGGACGATTGATGCTCCTATCGGAAGAGACACGAAGGATAGACAAAGCATGACTGTTGTGGATAATGGAAAGCATGCAGTGACCCATTTTCATGTTTTGGAGCGTCTCGGTGAATTCACCTTTATTGAGTGTCAATTAGAAACAGGAAGAACTCATCAAATTCGTGTTCATATGAAATACATTGGCTATCCATTAGCGGGGGACCCGAAATATGGGCCGAAAAAGACAATTGACCTCGATGGGCAAGCGCTTCATGCTGGTGTGCTTGGATTTGAGCATCCGCGAACAGGCGAGCATTTAGAATTCGAAGCACCACTTCCTTCAGAATTCGAAATAATTTTAGACCAACTTCGAAATAATCGTTGACAAAAATCGACTTTTAATTTAATCTAACAATAGCTAAATGAACCTTTAATACAGTCCCGTGAGGCTGAGAAGGAAACGGATTTCCTCGTTGGAAGATTTATGAAATCATCTAACGGCAGGAATGTCTTTATGTGTACACACACAACCCTCTCACTTTTACGGTGAGAGGGTTTTTTACTTTCAATTGGAAAGGGGGACATCAACATTGAGCCAAAAAGCAATTGTTTTGGATGAACAAGCAATACGCAGAGCACTTACACGAATAGCCCACGAAATTATTGAAAGAAATAAAGGAATTAAAAATTGCGTCATCGTTGGAATTAGGACTAGAGGGATTTATTTAGCAAATCGATTAAGTGAACGGATCGAACAAATCGAAGGCACAAAAGTTCCTGTAGGTGAAATTGATATTACATTATATCGTGATGATTTGACAAAAATAACAGTAGACGAACAGCCTCTTGTAAAAGGAAATAACATCCCGATTGATATAAACAATCAAATCGTGATTTTAGTGGATGATGTTTTGTTTACTGGCAGAACGGTCAGAGCTGCAATTGATGCAGTAATTGACATCGGTCGTCCAGCATCTGTTCAACTGGCTGTATTGGTGGATCGAGGACATCGAGAATTACCGATTCGAGCGGATTACGTAGGAAAAAACATTCCCACTTCAAGCTCTGAAAAAATTGTAGTTGAATTAACAGAAGTTGATGAAACAGATCAGGTAAGTATTTACGACAAATAAATTAACCCTTTTAAATGCAGTCCTGTGAGGCTGGCGAAAGGGGGGATGGCAAACATGCTACTAGTATGTCGCCAAAGCTATTTACCCTCTTTTGCCTTCGGTGAAAGAGGGTTATTATTTAAGGAGAGAGATTATGAATAAACCAGCATTAGATATCAATGAAGTACCATCACCAGGAAAATGGTTAACATTAAGTCTCCAGCACTTATTTGCAATGTTTGGCGCAACCATCCTTGTTCCATACTTAGTTGGATTGAGCCCTTCAATTGCCCTTATCTCAAGTGGTCTCGGTACAATCGCCTTTTTGATTATTACGAAATGGCAGGTACCAGCTTATCTTGGTTCATCGTTTGCTTTTATCGCTCCAGTTATTGCAGCCAAAGCGAGCGGCGGTCCTGGCGGTGCGATGATCGGAACATTCTTAGCCGGTCTAGTTTATGGTTTGGTATCCTTAGTGATTTACAAAGCAGGTTACCGATGGATTATGAATTTACTTCCACCAGTTGTAGTAGGACCGATTATCGTTGTTATCGGTTTAGCATTATCTGGGACAGCGGTTGGTATGGCGATGAATAACGCTAAAGGCGAATACAGCTTACTTTACTTTTCAATCGCGCTTGTCACTTTAGCAGCAACGATTATTTGCTCGATTTACATGAAAGGGATGTTAAGCTTAATCCCAATCCTATTCGGAATTATTGTTGGTTATGTTTATGCGCTAGCTGTCGGAGTTGTTGATTTTTCACCAGTAAGAGAAGCAAAATGGTTGGAAATGCCAGACTTCATCTTCCCATTTGTTGATTATAAAGTAAAAGTTACATTAGATCTTGTTCTGCTAATGGTACCGGTTGCGATTGTAACATTGTCAGAGCATATCGGACACCAGTTAGTTCTAAGTAAAGTTGTTGGTCGTGATTATATTAAAAACCCAGGTCTTCACCGCTCGATTTTAGGAGATGGTATGGCGACCATGATTTCCGGTTTAATCGGTGGTCCGCCAAAAACAACCTATGGAGAAAACATTGGCGTCCTCGCGATTACAAAGGTTTATAGTGTGTATGTATTATTCGGTGCAGCTGTCATTGCTACAATCTTCGGGTTTGTTGGCAAAATAACAGCATTGATCTCAACGATACCGACCCTGGTTATGGGTGGAGTTTCGATCCTATTATTCGGAATTATTGCTTCATCAGGCTTAAGAATGCTCGTTGACAGCAAAGTGGATTTTGGAAACAATCGTAACTTAATGATTTCCTCTGTCATCCTAGTTATCGGAATTGGCGGTGCGTTTATTAAAGTAAGTGATGACTTCCAAATCCAAGGAATGGCACTTGCTGCCATCATTGGTGTGTTACTCAACCTAGTTCTTCCTGGAAGAGAACCGATGAAAGAAGATATGTTTGAAACAGAAAAAAATGATGTTGCATAATTAAACCTTTTAATTAGGTCCAGAGAGACTTACAAGGGTGTTAATTTCAAGGAGATAAGAGCTGAATCATTCTCTTATCTTCGCTGAGATTTTATTTTGACACCCAGATTATCTTAAAATCTGGGTGTTTTTTTATAAAGATTTTGGTGACCTAAAAATTTTTCAATACCAAGGAGATGGGTGTAAATGAGTCATTTACTTACAACTACGGAGCTATCAACCGAGGACATAAGACAAATATTAAGTGATGCACAGCTCTTTGCCGAAGGAAAACAGTGGACACCACAGAAAACTACATATGTGGCTAATTTGTTTTTTGAACCGAGCACGAGAACGAAAAGCAGCTTCGAAATGGCTGAACGAAAGCTTGGATTACAGGTAATTCCGTTTGAAGCAGGTCGCTCAAGTGTATTAAAAGGGGAAACATTGTACGATACAGTCCGCACGTTAGAATCTATTGGCCTTGACGCAGTCGTGATTCGCCACGAGCAAGATAATTACTTTAATGAGTTAAAAAATAAATTTAATCTTTCCATCGTTAATGCGGGGGATGGCTGCGGTCATCATCCAACCCAATCGCTCTTGGATCTTTTAACGATACAACAGGAATTCGGAAAATTCGAAGGCTTAAAGGTAGCAATTATAGGGGATATTCGCCACAGCCGTGTTGCAAGATCAAATGCAGATGCATTAGTTCGCCTTGGAGCACAGGTTGTTTTCTCAGGGCCTGAGGCTTGGTTTGACGAAGAAATGCCACATGGGTGTATAATGGAACCGATAGACCGTGCGATTTCGACATCAGACGTCGTTATGTTACTTAGAATTCAACATGAGCGTCATAATGAGACAGAAACTGCAGATCTCAATGAATATCATCTTCAATATGGTCTAACGGTTGAAAGAGAACAAAGGATGAAGCAAGGAAGTATTATCATGCATCCAGCACCAGTTAATCGAGGTGTGGAAATTGCAGATTGCCTAGTTGAATGCGAAAAGTCCAGAATCTTCAAGCAAATGGAGAATGGAGTTTATGTTCGGATGGCAGTGTTAAAACGGGTTATTGAAACATCACAAGGGGGTAGTGAGAATGTCAATCATCATCAGAAATGGCCAGTTGCTAACTGAGAGTGGAGAACAAATTCAAGCAGAACTTTACATTGAAAATGGAAAAATTGTCGAGATAAATAAAGAGATTACTAGGGATGCAGATGAAGTAATTGATGGAGCTGGACTTCTAATTGCACCAGGATTTATTGACCTGCACGTTCACCTTCGTGAGCCAGGGGGAGAGAAAAAGGAAACAATTGAAACTGGAACAAAGGCTGCTGCTCGAGGTGGGTTTACAACACTTGCGGCAATGCCAAATACAAGACCTGTTCCAGATTCAAAAGAACAATTAGGCTGGTTAAACAACCGAATTCAGGAAACAGCTGCTGTTCGGGTTTTACCCTATGCTTCCATTTCTATTAGGGAGCTAGGTAAAGAACTTACTAATTTTGAAGAATTGAAAGAAGCCGGTGCATTTGCATTCACCGACGATGGTGTTGGGATTCAGGAAGCAGGAATGATGCTTGAGGCAATGAAAAAAGCAGCACAGCTTAACATGGCGATTGTCGCTCATTGTGAAGATAATTCATTAATCAATAAAGGCTGTGTACATGAAGGGGAATTTTCAAAAGCTAATGGTCTAAACGGTATTCCATCTGTTTGTGAATCGGTCCAAATTGCCCGTGATGTATTATTAGCTGAAGCAGCAAACTGTCACTATCATGTTTGTCATATCAGCACAAAGGAATCTGTGCGTACGGTAAGAGATGCAAAGCGTGCCGGAATTAAAGTCACAGCAGAAGTAACGCCTCACCATCTTCTGTTAAGTGAAGAGGATATCCCGGGGTTGGATCCAAACTTTAAGATGAATCCACCGCTTCGTGGTATTGGAGACAAAATGGCTCTGATTGAGGGGTTACTAGATGGAACGATTGACTTCATTGCAACCGACCATGCACCACATACTGCGGAAGAAAAGAACGCAGGAATGCAGCTGGCACCATTCGGAATCGTTGGACTTGAAACAGCATTCCCGCTAATGTATACACATTTTGTTGAAACAGGAATTTTAACACTAAAACAACTAATTGATTTCTTAACCATAAAGCCTGCAGAACCTTTTGATCTTCCGTTTGGAAAAATCGAAGTAGGGGCAACAGCAGACATTGTGTTACTTGACTTACAGCATGAAGAAAAAATCGATTCAACCAATTTTCTTTCTAAAGGAAAAAATACACCATTTGACGGTTGGAATTGTAAGGGTTGGCCAGTGCTAACTATCGTTGAAGGAAAAATCGTTTGGAAAAAGGAGACGGTGAAGCTATGAAAAGACAATTGATACTTGAAGACGGAACGATCATGATTGGGGAAGGTTTTGGAAGTGATACCGACACAATTGGAGAGGTCGTTTTTAACACAGGGATGACAGGTTATCAGGAAATCTTATCGGATCCATCCTATTGTGGACAAATTGTTACCCTCACCTATCCGTTAATTGGAAACTATGGAATTAATCGAGATGATTTTGAATCGATTCAACCAGCTATCAAAGGCTTTATCGTTAAGGAAGCAACTGATTTCCCATCAAACTGGCGAAATGAAATGCCGATTGATCAGTATTTTAAAATCAAAAACATTCCAGGGATTGCCGGTATCGATACAAGAAAATTAACAAGAATCATTCGTAATCATGGTACATTAAAGGGTGCTATCTGCAGTATCGAAGAAGATGCAGAAAAAATAGTCGAAATGTTAAGAGAAAAGCCTCTCCAAACGGATCAGGTGAAAAAAGTTTCTACAGTTGCACCTTACGCTAGCCCAGGTAGAGGAAATCGTGTCGTGTTAGTGGATTTCGGGATGAAGCACGGTATCTTAAGAGAATTAAACCATCGTGATTGTGATGTGATTGTCGTACCATACCACTTTTCAGCAGAACAAATTCTACAATTAAGCCCTGATGGTGTGATGCTTTCGAACGGACCTGGGGATCCAAAGAGTGTACCTGAAGCGAAGGAAATGATCGCTGGTCTAATTGGTAAGGTTCCGCTTTTCGGAATTTGTTTAGGGCATCAATTATTCGCACTATCATGTGGAGCAAACACAGAAAAAATGAAGTTTGGTCATCGTGGTTCAAACCATCCAGTAAAAGACCTACTTACAGGCAAAGTCGCATTAACTTCACAAAACCACGGTTATACAGTGGAAGAAGATTCGATTTCTGGAACAAATTTAGAAGTGACTCATATTGCACTTAACGATGGAACAGTCGAAGGGTTAAAGCACAAAGAATACCCTGCCTTCACTGTCCAATTCCATCCTGAGGCTTCACCAGGACCAGAAGATACAAATGGATTATTTGATCGTTTCATCAGTATGATTGAACAACACAAACAAGAGAACGGGAGAGTGCTAAATAATGCCTAAACGTACCGATATTAATAGTATTTTAGTAATTGGGTCTGGACCGATTATCATCGGCCAAGCCGCTGAATTCGACTATGCGGGAACGCAAGCTTGTATGGCACTAAAGGAAGAAGGGTACCGTGTCATTCTTGTTAACTCAAACCCAGCAACGATCATGACGGATACGGAGATTGCTGACGCTGTCTACATCGAACCGTTAACGGTTGAATTTATCTCTCGAGTCATCCGCAAAGAACGTCCAGATGCACTTGTACCAACATTAGGTGGGCAAACAGGCTTAAACCTAGCAGTACAATTAGCTGAGTCTGGCATCTTAGATGAACTCAATGTCGAAATTTTAGGAACGAAATTATCAGCCATTAAACAAGCAGAAGACCGCGAGTTGTTCAGGGACTTAATGAACGAGCTTGGTGAGCCAGTCCCTGAAAGTGATATCATTCATAGCTTAGAAGAAGCTTACCGCTTTGTAGATGTGGTGGGCTACCCAATCATTGTTCGTCCAGCTTATACGCTTGGAGGAACTGGTGGCGGGATTTGCCACAATGAAGCAGAATTAATTGAAATCGTTACGAGCGGATTAAAAAATAGCCCAGGTAAATCAATGCTTACTTGAAAAGAGCATTGCAGGCTTCAAGGAAATTGAATACGAAGTGATGCGTGATGCGAATGACAGTGCCATTGTTGTTTGTAACATGGAAAATATCGATCCAGTCGGAATTCATACTGGTGACTCCATTGTTGTCGCACCTAGCCAAACGCTAAGTGACCGTGAGTACCAATTATTAAGAAATGTATCGTTAAAAATTATTCGTGCGCTTGGAATCGAAGGTGGTTGTAACGTTCAGCTAGCTCTTGATCCAGATAGCTTTAACTACTATATTATCGAAGTAAATCCACGTGTTAGCCGCTCATCTGCTCTAGCATCTAAAGCAACGGGCTATCCAATTGCGAAGCTCGCTGCAAAAATTGCCGTCGGTCTTACTCTTGATGAAATGATGAACCCGGTAACTGGAAAAACGTATGCATGCTTTGAGCCGGCTCTGGATTACATCGTAACAAAAATTCCACGCTGGCCATTTGATAAATTTGAATCTGCAAACCGCTTGCTTGGTACGCAAATGAAGGCAACTGGTGAGGTTATGGCGATTGGTCGTACCTTTGAAGAATCGTTATTAAAAGCAATCCGTTCATTAGAGGCAAAAATCTATCACTTCGAGCTTAAAGAAGCAGACCAAATGAGTGATGAATTAATTGAAAAACGAATCCGTAAAGCAGGAGATGAGCGACTATTCTATCTTGCTGAAGCACTTAAACGCGGAGTAACGATTGAAACGATTCATGAATGGTCTAAAATTGACCTATTTTTCCTCAAAAAATTTGAAGGAATCATTCAATTTGACGCGGTTGTCGAGCAGAACGCCTTTGATGTAGAAGTAACCAGAAAAGCAAAAGAAATGGGTTACTCCGATAAAACCTTAGCTGCAAAATGGAATGCGAAAGAAATAGATGTGTATAACTGGAGAACTCAACAAGCTGGAATCGTTCCTGTTTATAAAACTGTTGATACGTGTGCAGCGGAGTTTGAATCGGAAACACCCTACTTCTATGGAACCTATGAAGAAGAAAATGAATCACTAGTAACTGATCGCAAAAGCGTAATCGTCCTAGGCTCTGGGCCAATCCGCATCGGTCAAGGGATTGAGTTTGATTATTCAACTGTTCATGCCGTATGGGCCATCAAGGAAGCAGGTTATGAAGCAATCATTATTAACAACAACCCTGAGACAGTTTCAACCGACTTTAGTATTTCAGATAAGCTTTACTTTGAGCCATTAACGATTGAAGATGTTATGCACATTATCGATTTGGAAAAGCCTGAAGGCGTTATTGTTCAATTCGGTGGTCAAACAGCGATTAATCTTGCAGGTCAATTAGTGGAAAGAGGAGTTAAGATTTTAGGAACTACATTAGAAAATCTTGACCGAACTGAAGACCGTAATCAATTTGAAAGTGCTCTATCGCAGCTTGGCATTCCACAGCCTAAAGGGAAAACGGCTTTAACGGTTGAAGAAGCGGTTGCGGTTGCGACTGAAATCGGTTATCCGGTTCTTGTTCGTCCTTCATATGTACTAGGCGGAAGAGCAATGGAAATCGTAAATAAAGAAGATGAATTAAGATATTACATGAAAAATGCTGTTAAAGAAAATTCTGATCCAATCCTAATTGACCGCTATGTAACAGGAAAAGAAATCGAAGTGGATGCGATTTGTGACGGTAAGGATGTTGTTATCCCTGGAATTATGGAGCATATCGAGCGTGCAGGAGTTCACTCAGGGGATTCAATCGCCGTGTATCCTCCACAAAAAATCTCTGATGGAGTTAAAGCGAAATTAATTGAGTACACAGATAAGCTTGCAAAAGGATTAGGGATTATTGGACTTCTAAATATCCAATACGTGGTAGCTAATGAAGACGTATTCGTTATTGAAGTTAACCCACGTTCTAGTAGAACTGTGCCTTTCCTAAGTAAAATCACAAACGTACCGATGGCTAACGTCGCAACAAAAGTGATTTTAGGTCACAGCCTTGCAAGCCAAGGTTATGAATCTGGCTTAGTTCCTGAGAAGAAAGGTGTATTTGTAAAAGTTCCAGTCTTCTCCTTTGAAAAGCTACGTCGTGTCGACATAACGCTTGGACCTGAAATGAAATCAACAGGGGAAGTTATGGGCAAAGACTTAACCTTTGAAAAAGCATTATACAAAGGCTTTGTTGCTGCGAAAATGAATATTCAAAAAACGGGAACAGTGTTGTTAACGGTAGCCGATAAAGACAAGGCAGAAGCATTACATCTTGCGAAAAGATTTGCGGCCATCGGCTATCAGCTTTTAGCAACAAGTGGTACGGCTACGTATTTACAAGAAAACAGCATTCCAGGTAATGGTTGTCGAAAAAATCGATGCGAGCGATGCAAATCTCCTTGATGTCATTCGCAAAGGCGAAGCACAATTAGTTATCAATACCTTTACACGAGGTAAACAGCCAGAGCGTGATGGCTTCCGCATTCGTCGTGAATCGGTTGAAAATGGAATTCCATGCTTAACCTCACTTGATACAGCAGATGCGATCTTGAGTGTGATTGAATCGATGACATTCTCAGCTGAAGCCATGGAAGGTGCACCTGAGGTCCGAAAGGCGGTCTTAATGTGATCAAAAAAGAGCAATGTACCGTTATAAAACAACAAGAAATTGCCGCAGACGTTTATGAACTAACGTTACAGGGTGAAGTAGTGCTCGAAATGCAGGAACCTGGACAATTTGTTCAGCTGAAGGTTGCCAACGCAATTGATCCATTATTAAGAAGACCAATTAGTATTTCTAATATTGATAAGGAAAATCGTCAATTTACGATGATTTATAGGAAAGAAGCGAAAGGTACGACGCTTCTTTCCCAGAAAAAAGTGGGGAAACCGTCGATGTATTAGGGCCGCTTGGTCACGGATTTCCAGTTGATGCAACTGAGACTGGAGAAACAGCGCTCTTAATTGGCGGAGGTATCGGAGTTCCACCACTTTATGAACTGTCACAGCAATTAGTAAAAAAGGGAGTCAAGGTGATCCATATCCTTGGCTTCCAAACAGAAAATGTCGTGTTTTATGAACAGAAATTTTCCGAATTAGGTGCTACCTATGTGGCGACTGTTGACGGAAGCCATGGTCATCGAGGCTTTGTGACAGATGTCATCACGAGTGAAGGTATTGCGTTTGACACCCTTTATGCCTGCGGTCCTAAACCAATGCTAAAGGCACTTGAAACCAGCTTCCCTAACCAGAAGGTGTACTTGTCACTTGAAGAAAGAATGGGCTGTGGTATTGGCGCATGCTTCGCTTGTGTATGCCATACAGGGGATAATCCAGACGGACATACTTATAAAAAGGTTTGTACAGATGGTCCAGTGTTCAAAGCAGGGGAGGTCGTCATATGAGTTCATTAAACATCGAATTACCAGGTCTGTCTTTGAAAAATCCAGTCATCCCTGCATCGGGCTGCTTTGGCTTTGGAAAAGAATATAGTCAGCTATTTGATTTAGATAAGCTTGGCGCGATTATGATCAAGGCGACAACAAGTGAGCCGCGCTTTGGAAACCCAACACCACGGGTTGCGGAAACAGAAGCAGGAATGCTTAACGCAATCGGCCTGCAAAATCCGGGACTTGAGAAAGTTATGGCGGAGGAGCTCCCATGGTTAGCCCAGCGCTTCTCTGTTCCAATTATTGCGAATGTCGCTGGCTCTAAGGAAGAGGACTATGTTGAAGTAGCACGAAAAATTTCAACAGCACCAAATGTCCATGCGTTAGAATTGAACATTTCCTGTCCAAACGTTAAAACGGGCGGTATTGCCTTTGGTACTTGTCCAGATACAGCAAAGCATTTAACAAAATTGGTGAAGGAAGTTTCAGAGGTTCCAGTGTATGTGAAATTGTCACCAAATGTCACCAATATTGTGGAAATCGCCAAGGCGGTTGAAGCGGGTGGTGCAGATGGAATAACGATGATCAACACATTACTTGGCATGCGCTTGGATCTGAAAACGGCGAAACCAATTTTAGCTAACCGCACAGGTGGATTATCCGGTCCAGCCATTAAACCGGTCGCGATTCGAATGATTCATGATGTCAGTCAAGCGGTTTTGATTCCAATCATCGGTATGGGCGGAATTTCTAGTGCAGAAGATGTAATCGAATTTTTCTATGCTGGAGCAAGTGCTGTGGCAGTTGGGACAGCCAACTTTGTCGACCCATTTGTATGTCCAACCATTATCGATGAATTACCTGATCTATTGAAAAAATTAGGCTATGAACATATTTCAGAATGTACGGGAAGGAGCTGGGGACGCCATGAACAATTCGCTCATCATCGCGCTTGATTTTGCATCGAAGGAGCAGGTATTCCAGTTTCTTAATCGCTTTGAAGGTGAGTCCCTTTTTGTAAAAGTTGGAATGGAATTATTTTATCAAGAAGGTCCGGCGATTATTGCGGAATTAAAGGATAAAAATCATCAAGTATTTCTTGATTTAAAGCTACATGATATTCCTAATACCGTGAACAAGGCAATGAAGGGGTTAGCACGTCTTGGAGCAGATTTGGTCAATGTTCATGCTGCTGGTGGCAGTGACATGATGAAGGCGGCAATTGAAGGACTCGAGGCTGGCACAGCGAGCGGCTTGGTTCGCCCAAACTGTATCGCGGTGACTCAGCTGACAAGCACTTCAGAACTACAAATGCAGAAAGAGCAGCTTATTCCGGTTTCAATTGAGGAATCGGTGCTTCACTATGCAAGTGTGGCGCAAGGGTCGGGAATGGACGGAGTGGTCTGTTCGACCTGGGAAGCAGGAAAAATTCGCTCTTTACTAGGACCGGACTTTTTGACCGTAACACCTGGAATTCGTTTGAATTCTGATGCGACGCAGGATCAAAAACGAATCGCTACTCCTGGAAACGGCTAGACTTGCGGGAGTATCGGCTATTGTTGTGGGACGTCCAATTACACAGGCCGAAGATCCAGTGGCGAGCTATCACATCATCAAGCAAGCATGGGAAGGGGTAAGTTTAACATGAAACGTTTAATTGCCGAAAGATTATTAGAAATTGAAGCTGTAGCATTGCAGCCAAATAACCCATTTACATGGGCTTCAGGTTTGCGTTCACCGATTTATTGTGATAATCGCTTAACTTTATCTTATCCTGAAGTGCGCAAGGAAATCGCGAGTGGTTTGAAAACGTTGATTGAAGAGAATTTTAGTGGTGTTGAGGTTGTTGCTGGAACGGCTACAGCTGGGATCCCACATGCAGCTTGGGTAAGCGATTTGCTTGATTTACCAATGTGCTATGTTCGTTCAAAGCCGAAAGGCCATGGTAAAGGGAACCAGATCGAAGGTCGTGTTTCAGAAGGGCAAAAGGTTGTCGTCGTCGAGGATTTAATTTCAACTGGCGGCAGCGTGATTACAGCAGTAGAAGCGTTACGTGAAGCAGGCTGTGAAGTATTGGGCGTCGTGTCAATCTTTACATACCAGCTCGCTAAGGGTGAAGAGATGCTTGTTGAGGCAGGGGTTAAAGCAGTTTCGTTAACAGATTTTACAACGCTTGCTGAGGTAGCTGCAGCGAAAGGTTATATTGAAGCAGCGGATGCAGAAACACTTGCGGCATGGCGGGTTGATCCAGCTGAATGGGGCAAGCAATTTGCGTAATTTTTGAGTAGATAGAGGAAGAGGATGAACCTGGTTGTGCGGGTTGATCCTCTTTTTTGTTGTATGGAATTTTGTGTTTGGCGAATAAAATTGAGATTTAGGCGAATAAATTTAATTTTCGGCGATTAAATGACGAAATCGGCGAATAAATTTTAATTTTGGCGAATAAATCTCCAAAACAGGCGAATAACCCAAGCTAGACTCACCTCCGCTCCGGACATCCACCCTAAAACAACAGCTCGTAAACCTCATTTAACTGTCGAGCGCGCTCATTATCCTGTTCTTCTTTAGCATAATTAATTTCATCCGGGTAAAATCCGGTCCAAAAAATCAATTTCCTCCTGGCTGAGCACTTTAATGAAGTCGCCCTCGCCATGATGATGGTGACCGACAAGTTTTTTATAAATCTTTTTGCCAATATCATATTGATCGGTGTAATTTGATAGTGTTTCCCGTAAATATCCAAGTGTGTTATCCATCCTACAATCTACTCCTTAAAAAAATCTAAAAAGGCTTCTTTATCTGTTTGTGCTTTGTTTTTGTAATATGGATTATCCTCAGTTGCGTCGTTTGGATCGAGGTTTGTTTTTATTACTAAAGTGGGTCCTTCGGTACTATCAGCAATTATCCTGGTCGTTTAAATCTTTGAAATCAGGTATCTTTTTATTTCCTGGTTGCTGTGGTTCGGTCATCTCTGCCACCTCCTAAGGATAGGGTGCAGAAAAAGAAGAAAATTATGTATGACATAAGAGCTATTAATTAAGAAATCAAATAACACTTAGGTGCCCACTAGCCTCAAAAAAGGAAGAAAGCGGAAACCAAAGTAGAAATTGATTCAAAAAGCAGTTAATTTCAAAAAAAGATGCCGACCAAATAGTCAGCATCTTTTCCATTATTTCTTCAAATCTAACACAAGCTCCTCACTAGGCGTCACATACACTGTTTGCTGGTGATCGTAAATCACAAAGCCAGGCTTTGCCCCACTTGGTTTTTTTACATGCCGTACTAATGTATAATCAACCGGGACTGAGCTTGAGGTCCGTGCTTTACTGTAATAAGCAGCAAGTGAAGCCGCTTCGAGAATCGTTTGCTCGGCCAGTGTCTTACTGCGAATCACCACATGCGAGCCGGGAATATCCTTCGTGTGCAGCCAAATTTCATCGCGCGCTGCCAGTTTATTGGTTAAATAGTCATTTTGTTTATTATTTTTGCCGACGATGATTTCAGTTCCATCAGAGGAAAAATAATTATCTAATACCGGTTTAGCGGATGCTTGTGACTTTTTATTTTGTCGTTTGCGCCTGGTCGCGGATGTAGCCGCCCTCCACCAATTCCTCCCGAATTTCTTCAATATCACGAGTGGAAGCAGTCTCCACCTGCTGGAGTAACGATTCGAAATAAGTGACTTCATCACGAGCAAGCTCAATTTGACCATGCACAATATCTAATGCATTTTTCGCTTTTTGATATTTACTAAAATACTTTTGGGCATTTTCTGAAGGTGATTTTTGTGGATCGAGCGGGATCGTCACGCTTGCCCCGTCTTCATCGTAATAATTGATGACCTCGATTTCCTTCATTCCTTTTTGAACAGCAAATAAATTCGCGGTTAATAATTCTCCGAACAGTTGATATTCATTCGCTTTTTCAGCCTCTACAATGGTTGCTTCTAATTTCTTAATTTTCTTCTCATTCTTTTCTTTTTCATTGATGATAAAGCGCAGCAAATCAGTTGCCTGCTGCTTGACGCGATCCTTTACCGCTTTGCCAAAATAAAAACGGTCGAGCATTTCGCTTAAGCTTGCAAATGTTTTTGATTCCCCGCGCAATGACTGTAATGGGAATAAGTAAAAAGATTCCTTCCCCTCACTTACTGTTATCGCCGGCTGATAGTCATGTTTTTCTATTTCATTTAATACCGTTAAAAAAGATTTAGGCAGTGTCACTCGATTGGCAAGCCCTGCTCGATGCACTATTTCCTTTGCAAACAATGGAGATATTCCAGCAAAGCTACTCACCAGCTGTTTATCAAGCTTTCCAGCATTAAAGTCCAATCGCTTCAAAATTTCTTCATCAGTTAAACCAAACGGACTCACCTTATCCTGCTGTGGTGGCAGAATGTAAGGCTGTCCAGGTAAAATGGCCCGATGCGTGTTGACGGCAAAGGAAACATGTTTGATGCTGTCAAGAATCATCTGCCGTTCCTTATCAACGAGAATGATATTGCTGTGGCGGCCCATGATCTCAATGATTAACTGTTTATAAGAGATGTCACCAAGCTCGTTCCGGCCCTTCACCTCGAACACGATTATTCGGTCCAGTTCAATCTGCCGAATATCTTCCAAAATAAATCCTTCTAAATGCTTGCGCATCAGCATACAGAACATCGGAGGTTCATTCGGATTTTCATAAACCTCATTTGTTAGCTGAACTCTAGCATAGCTTGGGTGAATCGAGAGCAGTAATCGCTGATTTTTTCCATTTGCTCGAATCACCATTAACAGTTCATTCGGAAAGGGCTGCTGTATTTTATTGATTCTTCCCCCTTTAAGCGCCAGGGAAAGCTCGTTCGTAATTTCGCGCGTAAATAATCCATCAAAAGACATGTTTATTACATCCTTTTCTCTATGTACAGTCCAAAGCTAATATGCATAAGGACTATTCCATTAGTTTGGCGCAAGTGTCCCAGTCACTGAGTAATTAACTTGCTTTGGGTGCTTCTTCCGCTTTTCTAATCATTTTATCATTTTTTGGGACGAGTCTGAATAAGCTTTATTTAGATAAATGTCTAGCTACGGGCGCCATCGGTTCGAGGTCACAAGCCGATAAGCGGGCGCCTTCCGCTTTTCATGTTGCTTTGTATATAAGAGGAGGAAGTGAGATGGCCGGATGAAGTTCCATGAAATGAGTAGAAATGATGTAGAAGAAGCCTTAAACACCGACCTATCATTAGGATTGTCCGATGAGGATGTGAACAAACGTAGAAAACAGTACGGATATAATGAACTCGAAGAAGGCGAGAAGCAATCCGCTTTACTTCTATTCTTAAGTCAATTTAAAGACTTTATGGTACTTGTTCTTCTTGCTGCCACATTGATTTCGGGTTTGTTAGGTGAATATATTGATGCAATTGCGATCATTGCGATTGTAATCGTGAATGGCTTTCTTGGTTTTTTTCAAGAAAGAAAAGCAGAGAAATCGCTGCAGGCGTTAAAGGAACTGTCTGCACCGCAGGTAACAGTATTACGGGATGGGAACTGGATTAAGATTCCATCGAAAGAGGTCGTTCCGGGTGACATGATAAAATTTGTCAGTGGCGACCGAATTGGTGCCGATGTGAGATTAATAGAAGCATTAAGCTTGGAAATAGAAGAATCTGCGTTAACAGGGGAATCGTTACCTGTCCAAAAGCATACCGATTCTCTTAATGCGGACCAGCAGCTTGGCATTGGTGATCTAGAAAATATGGCGTTCATGGGAACAATGGTTACCCGCGGCAGTGGGGTTGGGATTGTTTGTGCGATCGGGATGAAAACAGCAATGGGACAAATTGCAGACCTACTTCAATCCGCAGAAACAATGGAAACTCCATTACAGCGCCGTTTGGAGCAATTAGGCAAAATATTAATTGTTGCCGCTCTATTATTAACCGTCCTTGTTGTTGTTTTAGGTGTGCTTCAAGGCCATGATCTTTATACGATGTTTTTAGCGGGTGTATCGTTAGCCGTTGCTGCCATACCGGAAGGCCTCCCAGCAATCGTAACAGTAGCCCTGAGCCTTGGTGTACAACGGATGATTAAGAAAAATGCAATTGTAAGGAAGCTCCCAGCGGTCGAAACACTTGGGTGTGCTTCGGTGATTTGTTCTGATAAAACGGGAACGATGACTCAAAACAAAATGACCGTCACTCATTTGTGGAGTGGGGGCAAGACATGGACAGTTGATGGAGTGGGCTATGTACCAAGAGGAAGCTTCTATCATCGTGACCAAACTATCAGCCCACAAAATAATAAGGCACTTCAACAATTGCTGATGTTTGGTATGCTTTGTAATCACGCTGAAATTACTCAGAAAAATAAAGAATATATTATCGATGGCGACCCTACGGAAGGTGCCTTACTCGTTGCTGGAATGAAAGCTGGTTATGAGCGCAAACAATTGCTTAATCAGTTTGACATCATTCATGAATTTCCATTTGATTCAACTCGGAAAATGATGAGCGTCGTGGTTAAAGATCAAGCTGGTAAGCAATTTATTGTCACGAAAGGTGCTCCTGGACGTGCTGTTAGGAAAATGTCAATCGGCGCTTTGGGATAATAAAACACAATTCCTATCAGCAGACACAAAGGGGACGATTCAAGCTGCCATCACCGAGCTAGCTTCACAGGCATTAAGAACCATTGCCATCGGCTTTAAACCAATGCCGGAAAATACAGTTATCCTTCATGAGGATGAGGCAGAGAAGGATTTAATTTTCATCGGTTTACAGGGTATGATCGATCCGCCTCGACCTGAAGTAAAGCATGCGGTGCGAGAATGTCGTGAAGCCGGAATCAAGACCGTGATGATTACCGGTGACCATGTCATTACGGCAAAAGCGATTGCCAAGCAGTTGGGGATTTTAACCGGCAAGAGTAAGGTGATGGAAGGCAAGGAATTGTCGGATATGGAAATTGAAGAGCTTGAAGAAGTTGTTGAGGATGTATCCGTGTTTGCTCGAGTCTCACCTGAGCATAAATTAAAAATCGTAAAAGCATTGCAAAATCGTGGTCATATTGTAGCGATGACAGGGGACGGGGTCAACGATGCACCTGCGATTAAAGCAGCAGATATCGGGGTAGCCATGGGGATTACCGGTACCGATGTTGCCAAGGAAGCTTCTGCCATTGTTTTATTAGATGATAATTTTGCAACCATTAAAGCTGCGATTAAAGAAGGACGGAATATCTACGAAAATATTAGAAAATTCGTCCGTTACCTGTTAGCTTCAAATGTAGGGGAAATCCTCGTCATGTTATTTGCGATGCTGATGGGGCTTCCGTTACCATTGGTTCCGATTCAAATCCTGTGGGTAAACCTTGTCACCGATGGTCTGCCAGCGATGGCACTCGGACTTGATCAGCCTGAAGGGGATGTAATGAAACGTAAGCCGCGCAGTCCAAGAGAAGGTGTATTTGCAAGAGGTCTAGGTTGGAAGGTTATTTCGCGGGGCTTCCTAATTGGTGTAGTGACGTTAGCAGCGTTTATGACGACATACAAATCGCCAGACACGCTTGCTTATGCACAAACCGTTGCGTTTGCAACATTAGTAATGGCACAGTTAATTCACGTATTTGACTGCCGCAGTGAGCGTTCAGTTCTGTCGCGGAATCCGTTTGGAAATAAGTACTTAGTGCTTGCGGTCATTTCTTCATTTTTATTAATGTTTGTGGTGATCTACTATCCACCATTACAACCAATCTTCCATACGATTCCAATTATCCCGAAAGATTGGTTCTTAATTACAGCATTATCCTCTATTCCAACTTTTTTACTTGCCGGCTCATTTTTCGCAAGAAAATCAAAATAAAGTATGATATAATTCACAAGGTAATAGGGGAGGCTCTATTACCTTTTCTTTGTAATGAAATTAATTTTACTGTTATTATAGAAGCCTGTTGTTTATTGGAGCAGCTGTAGCTGAAAACAACAGACAGGCTAAACAGAGAATATTACTTAAAGATCCAAGGATTCACCTGCCTTAATTGATTTTCTTCATAGATTGGATGTGGAAAAATTATGATCGTAAGCATGACAGGTTTTGGTCGTAGTAAAAAGAATCGGATCGCCTTAGCGTCACGGTCGAACTGAAAACAGTGAATCATCGTTTTTGTGAATTTTATTTTCGAATGCCAAGACAACTATTAAAAATAGAAGATAAATTGAAAAAGAAGCTAGGTGACCATATACTTAGAGGAAGAGTAGAAGTATTTGTAACCTTATCCGGTGAAGCCGTTGTTAATCGAAAAGTTCAAATCGATTGGAGCCTGCTTGATCAATACTACCAATACATAACGAGCATCAATCAAAAATACGGATTGGATCAACAAATCTCTCTAAATGAACTCATCGCAAGGGAAGAAATCATTAGCATTGAAGAAAGCGATGAAGAAAATGGTGAACTCGAACTTCTAGTTATTGAAGCGGTTGAGGAAGCTGCACTTGGTCTCAAAGCGATGAGACAGACAGAAGGAGAGGCTTTAGCACGAGATATCTCAGAAAATTTAACCCAGATAAAACAACGTGTAATTGGGCTAAGAGAACTGACACCGAGAGTTGTAAATCAGTATCAAGAGCGATTAACAAAGCGAATGCAGGATTTCCTTGCTGGACAAATAGATGAAGCCAGAATATTAACCGAGGTCGCCGTCTTTGCTGAAAAAGCGGATATTAGCGAAGAGCTAACCAGGCTCGATAGCCATATACAACAGTTTCAAAAAATTATCCTGCTTAAGGAGCCGGTTGGTAGAAAACTTGATTTCCTTGTTCAAGAAATGAATCGAGAAGTCAATACAATTGGTTCTAAAGCAAATGATTCTACTATTGCCAGTGAAGTAGTGGAAATGAAAAGCTTGCTCGAGAAAATTAAAGAGCAGGTACAGAATATCGAGTAAAACGGTTTAGGGTATCAAATCTGCGGTAAAAATAATGAGAGGTAAGTTGGGGGATTCCTATGGGGATAAAATTAATCAATATTGGTTTTGGCAACATTGTTTCTGCAAATAGAATAATTTCTATCGTAAGTCCTGAATCCGCACCGATTAAGAGAATTATTCAAGATGCTCGCGATCGAGGGTCTTTAATTGATGCAACTTACGGGAGACGGACTCGAGCCGTAATGATTATGGATAGCGATCATGTGATATTATCTGCTGTTCAACCTGAAACCGTTGCGCAAAGATTAAATAACCGTGAGGATATCATTGAAGAAGGGTAGGATTTACAGATATGCAGGATAAAGGTTTATTAATTGTACTTTCCAGGACCATCCGGTGTTGGAAAGGGTACAGTTCGGAAAGCAATTTTTTCCCATCCCAATACGGCTTTTGAGTATTCGATTTCAATGACAACGAGATTGCCACGTGAGGGTGAAGTTGATGGAGTCGATTATTTCTTTAAAACACGAGCTGAATTTGAAAGCTTAATATCACAAGGGAAGTTGCTTGAGTACGCCGAGTTTGTTGGGAATTATTATGGCACCCCTGTTGATTATGTGAGAGAAACATTAGATAATGGAAAAGATGTATTTCTCGAAATTGAAGTTCAAGGTGCACAGCAGGTTAGAGAAAAATTTCCTGAAGGTTTATTTATATTTTTAGCCCCTCCATCTTTAAGCGAATTGAAGAATCGAATTACGACAAGGGGCACAGAAACTGAGGAAGTTATTAATAATCGAATGACAGTTGCCAAAGAAGAAATAGAAATGATGTCCTTATATGATTATGTAGTTGAGAATGATCAAGTAGAACATGCTGTTGAGAAAATCAAGGCCATCGTCATCGCAGAGCATTGCCGTAGAACAAGAATTGAACAACGCTATAAAAATATGCTGGAGGTTGATTAAACATGCTTTATCCTTCGATTGATTCTTTATTAACTAAGATTGATTCAAAATACTCATTGGTTTCTGTTGCAGCCAAAAGAGCTAGAAATCTACAAGAAACAAACGACTACAAGCTTGGGAAATACGTTTCTCATAAAAATGTAGGTCGCTCATTGGAAGAAATCCATGCAGGAAAGCTAACATTTACGAACGAACCAAAACATGATGATACTTCTGTTGAATAATAAACAAGTAAAATAACAACCTTTAGCAGGTTGTTATTTTATTTTAGGTGAAAAAAAAGAAGTATTCTTGCATAATGGAAGATAGAAATTGTTATAGTGGGGGTACCTATATGTTGAACGGAAAAAAGATTTTACTTTGTGTAACCAGGTGGCATTGCCGTTTACAAGGCTGCAGCACTAACAAGTAAGCTCACGCAAGCAGGAATCAATGTAAAAGTGATCCTCAGTGATGCAGCAGCACAGTTTGTGACACCATTAACCTTCCAAGCATTATCAAAAAATGATGTGTATACCGATACATTTGATGAAAAGGATTCAAGGGTTATCGCTCACATTGATTTAGCGGATTGGGCTGACTTAATAATCGTTGCACCAGCTACTGCCAATACAATTGGGAAGCTGGCTAATGGAATTGCTGATAATATGATTACGACAACATTACTTGCCGCAACCGCACCAGTTTGGATTGCCCCAGCCATGAATGTCCATATGTATGATCATCCTGCGGTCAAAAAAAATATCGCGATTTTAGCACAATACGGCTATCGCTTTATTGAACCTAGTGAAGGCTACTTAGCATGTGGTTATGTCGGCAAAGGTAGATTAGAAGAGCCGGAAAAGATTGTCGAAATCATTGATCATTATTTTAATCAATCAAACCAAACGCTTGTCGGTAAAAAAGTGATTGTTACAGCCGGCCCAACCCAGGAAAAAATTGATCCTGTTCGCTATATAACCAACCATTCAACAGGAAAAATGGGCTATGCGATTGCTGAAGAAGCAGCAAAGGCAGGGGCAGAAGTCATCTTAATTTCCGGACCGGTAAATATTCCTGTCCCAAATGGTGTGACCGTTGTCAATGTAAAGAGTGCTGAGGATATGTATCAAGCTGTCATCACGCAATATGATGAGGCCGATATCGTGATAAAGACGGCTGCTGTGGCAGATTATCGTCCAAAAATAAGCCACGAACAGAAAATGAAGAAACAACCTGGTGAAAAGGTATTAGAGCTTGAAAGAACGAAGGATATCCTATTTGAACTTGGTCAAAAAAAGACCCATCAAATCCTAGTTGGTTTTGCTGCGGAGACGGAGCATGTTGAGGAATATGCGATGGGAAAATTAAAAAAGAAAAATGCCGATATGATTGTTGCTAACAATGTTAAAACGGCTGGCGCCGGCTTTGGGACTGAAACGAATATTGTGACGATTTTCAAAAAGGATGGGACAAGTCTTGAATTGCCAATTATGACAAAGCACGAGGTTGCCCAAAAATTACTTGAACAAATTTCGCTACTATAATAGGATGATGAATCAATGAATATCGCTAGTGTAATTGTAGACGTAGCGGCAAAACAAACAGATAAAGGCTTTGATTATCTTATTCCCGAGCAATGGCAAGGGATGATTGAACCTGGGATGCGAGTGATAGTGCCGTTTGGACCTCGGAATATTCAAGGATTTGTACTTGAGCTTAAATCACATTCTGACTTTTCAAAGCTTAAGGAAATCATTGAACCGATGGATTTAACTCCTGTGTTAAATCAGGAGATGCTTGAACTTAGCGATTGGTTGACCAGAGAGGCACTCTGTACAAAAATTTCCGCCTATCAAGCTATGATTCCAGCTGCCTTGAAAGCACAATATGAAAAGAATATTTATCTCGCCCCTCATGCTACCATTGTCGATCTCCATGAAAAATTACGTCCGTTTTTTTTGGAGGACAATGTGCTGTCTTGGAAGGATGCATTAAAGCATCATTTAGTACCCATCGTCAAAAAGGAAGCAGCTAATGGAACAATCGAAGTACGGTATGAGGTGAAGGAAAGAACGAAGAAAAAGAAAATCATGCATGTTCTTCCTAAGCGATCAATTGAGGAGCTTCAACTTGAAAAGGACCATTTGAATAATGCGAAAAAACAAAAGCAAATTGTTGAATATTTCATCGAACATCCTGAGCCAATCGAATTGCGGCAACTGCTAACGAAGTTATCCACCAATAGCACAACGATAAAAAATTTAGTTGATAAAGGGCTGCTTACACAGCAGGAGATGGAAGTCTACCGTGATCCGTATGCTGAGCGCGAGTTCAAAAGAACAGAACCACTTGTTTTAACAGCTCAGCAGGAACAAGCGATAACACCGATTCTTTCAACGATTAATGAAGCGCGCCATGATGTATTTCTGTTATATGGAATTACAGGAAGTGGAAAAACGGAGATTTATCTTCAATCAATCCAACAGGTGATTGAGAAAGGGAAGGAAGCGATTGTTCTTGTTCCTGAAATCGCCTTAACACCGCAAATGGTGAATCGGTTTAAAGGAAGATTTGGAGATTTGGTTGCAGTATTGCACAGCGGATTGTCAGCTGGAGAAAAATACGATGAATGGCGCAAAATTCAACGTAAAGAGGTACAAGTTGTTGTGGGTGCACGATCAGCCATCTTTGCACCATTTGAAAATTTGGGGATTATCATTATTGATGAGGAGCATGAAACAAGCTATAAGCAGGAGGAAAATCCCCGTTATCATGCTCGGGATGTAGCGATTCAACGAGCAAATCGCTATCAATGTCCTGTTGTCCTCGGCAGTGCCACCCCATCGCTTGAAACATTTGCTCGTGCTCAAAAAGGTGTTTATCATCAATTAACTCTTTCAAAAAGAATGAATGATCAAGCGTTGCCTACAGTCCAAATTGTTGACATGAGAGAAGAACTTCGGGAAGGGAACCGCTCCATGTTTTCAAAAGCTTTATTTGAGAAGCTGCAGGACCGCCTCGAAAAGAAGCAACAGACGGTTCTATTTTTGAATAAACGCGGTCATTCTTCGTTTGTCATGTGTCGGGACTGCGGGTATGTCATCCTTTGTCCCCATTGTGAAATCTCCTTAACCTATCATCGAGTTCAAAATAATATGAAATGTCATTATTGTGGTTATGATGCTAATGTGCCAAATACGTGTCCAGGAATGTCAAAGTGAGCATATTCGCTATTTTGGAACGGGTACGCAAAAGGTAGAAGAGGAGTTAGGTAAGTTACTCCCAGCGGCAAAGGTTATCCGTATGGATGTTGACACAACGACGCGCAAAGGTTCGCATGAAAAACTATTAACAGAGTTTCAGCAGGGAAAAGCGGATATTTTACTCGGTACGCAGATGATTGCAAAGGGACTTGATTTTCCTAATATTACATTAGTCGGGGTTCTGTCGGCAGACACGATGCTTCATTTACCTGATTTTCGGGCATCTGAAAAAACATTTCAGCTTTTGACCCAGGTGAGCGGGAGAGCTGGTCGGCACAAGCTACCAGGAGAAGTGGTCATCCAGACGTATACCCCTGAGCACTACAGTATCGAGCTTGCTGGGGCTCAGGATTTTGATCGTTTTTATGCTAAAGAGATGATGATGCGAAAAATTCATCGCTATCCACCATTTTATTATTTGGCGCTTGTGACGATCAGTCATTTGGATCTAATGAAGGTCGTCTCGGTAACCGAGAAAATTACGCGCTATTTACGTTCCCAGCTCTCGGATAAAGCGGTGATCCTCGGACCTGTCGCATCGCCCATTCCGAGGATCAAAGATAGATATCGCTATCAATGTTTGATAAAATACAAGCGGGAACCAGAGTTAGCAAAATCAATGAAAAAAGTAACGGAACAATTTTTACAAGAAACATCTTCAAATGGATTACAAATATCAATCGATATGAATCCATTTATCCTTATGTAAATGTCTAGAGAATGTTATTATGTGAAACAATTGGAGGAACGGCATTGGCAATTCGAAAAATAGTAACCTATCCTGCAGAAATTTTAGAAACTAGCTGTGACAAAGTGACTGTATTTGATAAAAAACTGGCAAAACTATTGGATGATATGTACGATACAATGATTGAACATGATGGAGTAGGCTTGGCTGCACCACAAATTGGCTTAAAACAGCGGATTGCGATTGTTGATATAGATGATGAACTTGGAACAATTGAGTTAATCAATCCTAAATTAATCCAACAATCCAGGAGTCAAACTGGTCCTGAAGGTTGTTTAAGCTTTCCTGGAATATATGGCGAAGTAACGCGTTCAAACTATGTAAAGGTCCAAGCACAGGACCGCAAAGGCAGAACATTCCTAATTGAGGCAGAGGAATTTTTAGCTAGAGCCATTCAGCATGAAATGGACCATTTAGATGGTGTTTTATTTACTTCAAAAGTAACGAAGTATTTGACTGAAAGTGAAATGGAAGGAGGCGAGGAGGAATGACGAAAATTATTTTTATGGGAACCCCAGATTTTTCGGTGCCAATCTTAAGTGCACTTGTTGACAATGGCTATGAAGTGATCGCAGTCGTAACCCAGCCGGATCGCCCGGTTGGTCGTAAAAAAACATTGACCCCGCCTCCTGTAAAAGTAGAAGCTGTAAAAAGAGGGATTCCGGTCTATCAACCAGAAAAAATCAAGCGACTGGAGGAGTTGGAGCCGATCTTGGCGCTTCAACCCGATTTAGTTGTGACAGCAGCATTTGGGCAAATTTTACCGAATCAATTATTGGAGGCACCAAAATACGGCTGTATCAATGTTCACGCTTCGTTGTTACCAGAGCTCCGTGGAGGTGCACCGATTCATTATTCGATTTTACAAGGCAAGGAGAAGACTGGCATTACGATTATGTATATGGCCGAAAAATTGGATGCTGGTGATATCCTAACCCAGGCTGAAGTCGAAATTACAGAAGAGGATAATGTCGGAACTCTTCATGATAAATTAAGTGCAGTTGGTTGCGAATTGCTCCTTGAAACCTTACCGAAGCTAATCGGTGGTCAACTCACTCCAATACCTCAGGATGAAGAAAGAGCAACTTTTGCTCCAAATATTAAACGTGAGCAAGAGAGGATTGATTGGCACAAGTCAGGTGAGGAAATTTATAACCAAATTCGTGGCCTGAACCCATGGCCGGTTGCTTATACGATATGGAATGAATTAACACTTAAAATTTGGCAATCCAAAAAAATAAATACAACTAAGAACGGTACACCAGGTACTGTCCTTGACATAGTTAAGGATGGAATAGTCGTTGCAACGGGCAATGAGACAGCTATAAAAATTACGGAATTGCAGCCAGCAGGGAAAAAGAGAATGCCTGCAACTCAATTTTTACAAGGCAAGGTCTCTCTGACCATCGGTGATCAGATTGGAGATTAAGATGAAGCAAACGAAGAAAAATGTCCGAGAAACAGCAGTGGATTTACTGGAGGCAATTGATAAAAACCAAGCCTACAGTAATTTGCTTTTAAATAAAACAATTGAGAAAAATCAAATAGCGCAAATCGATGTTGGCCTTTTAACGGAGCTTATCTACGGAACTCTGCAACGCAAAATGACGTTAGACTATTATCTTGAACCGTTTTTGAAAAATAATAAAAAAGTAGAGGGCTGGGTCGTAAATTTATTAAGAATCACCCTTTATCAAATGGTTTTTTTAGATAAAATTCCAGGACAGGGCGGCGATTTTTGAGGCTGTTGAAATTGCTAAAAGGCGTGGCCATAAAGGGATATCCGGCCTTGTAAATGGTGTTTTACGGAATATTCAGCGGACTGGATTAAGAGACCTAAGCGAAATAAAGGATCCTGTTGAGCGTCTTTCAGTTGAAACGAGTCACCCGAAATGGCTCGTCGCACGCTGGGTTGATCAATTAGGCTATGAGAAAACTAAAGAAATGTGTGAGTTAAACTTAACTGCACCCCTGCAAACTGCGCGTGTTAATTTTACTAAAATTAACCGGGATGACTGTTTGACTGTTTTGCAGGAAGAAGGATTCCAAGTTGAAAAGAGTGCGGTTTTACCGGAGGCAATAAAATGTTTACGTGGCAATCTCGCCAATTCAAACGCGTTTAAAGAGGGCTTGTTAACGATTCAAGATGAAAGTTCAATGCTCGTTGCTCATGCTCTAGACATAAGTCACGATGATAAAATTCTCGATGCCTGTGCAGCCCCAGGTGGAAAATCGACACATATAGCTGAAAAATTAGAGCGAACGGGATCAGTAACCTCCCTCGATTTGCATGAGCATAAAGTCAAGCTAATCTCGTCTAATGCTAAGCGCTTGGAACTCGATAATATTGAAGTAAAGGCACTTGACTCAAGAAAGGTTCAAGAGCAATTCGTACATGAAACTTTTGATAGAATCCTGTTAGATGCGCCTTGTTCAGGTCTTGGTGTGATGCGCCGCAAGCCTGACATGAAATACACAAAGAATGAAGCTGACCTTCATCGTCTGCAGGATATACAACTGGACCTGCTTGATTCTGTAGCGCCTTTACTTAAAAAAAATGGAATCTTAGTGTATAGTACATGTACGGTAGATAAAGAAGAGAATCATCTTGTTGTCGAAAAATTTTTAGAACAGCATCCCGAGTTCACAGGGGACCTAACCGTTAAAGCAAGAATGCCAGAAGCGGTTCGACCATTGATTGACGGATATTCAATGCAAATACTGCCACAGGACTTCGGTTCAGATGGTTTTTATATTGCCTGTTTAAGGAAGAAGGTGTAATACTTTGGAAAGTGTCAATACAACAGAGAATCATACAGCTATAGAAGAGAAAACGTCGATTTATTCATTAAGACTTGAGGAATTACAGCAGTGGTTAAAGGAAAATAATGAAAAGCCATTTCGTGCTGGACAAATTTTTGATTGGTTATACAAAAAAGAATTTCATCGTTCGATGAAATGACAAACCTTTCGAAAGGATTACGGGATAAGCTTGGCGAAAACTTTGTGTTAACGACTTTAAAAACGATTATCCAACAAACCTCATCAGATGGAACCATTAAGTTTTTATTTGAGTTAAAGGATGGCGTTTCGATTGAAACAGTGTTAATGCGTCATGATTACGGAAATTCTGTTTGTGTCACCACACAGGTTGGCTGTCGGATTGGCTGTACGTTTTGTGCATCAACACTTGGTGGGTTAAAACGAAATTTAGAGGCTGGAGAAATCGTTGCACAGGTTGTTAAAGTACAGCAGGCCCTTGATGAAACGGAAGAAAGAGTCAGTTCGATTGTTATTATGGGAATTGGTGAACCATTTGATAACTATGATAATATGCTCTCGTTTTTAAAAATCTGTAATAGTGAACAAGGCTTAAATATTGGAGCACGCCATATTACAGTTTCAACAAGCGGGATTATTCCAAAGATCTATCAATTTGCGGACGAGAATATGCAAATTAATTTTGCGATTTCGTTGCACGCTCCAAATACGGAGATTAGAAGCAGATTAATGCCGATCAATCGTGCTTATAAACTTCCTGATTTAATGGAAGCGGTCCGCTATTATATTGACAAAACCGGAAGACGCGTCAGCTTTGAGTATGGCTTATTTGGTGGTGTGAACGACCGTGTTGAGCATGCTGAGGAATTAGCAAGGTTAATCAAAGGAATCAAATGCCATGTCAATTTAATCCCAGTAAACTATGTACCCGAACGTGATTATGTCAGAACTCCAAGGCATCAAATTTTTGAATTTGAAAAGACCTTAAAAAAACACGGCGTAAATGTAACAATTCGTCGTGAACATGGGCATGATATTGATGCCGCATGTGGTCAACTGCGTGCTAAGGAGCGGAAAGAGGAGACGAGGTGAAATAATGAAGGCTATTTTTATGACAGATAGGGGAAAAATTCGCCAACATAATGAAGATAACGGCGGAATTTTTGTCAATCAAGCCGGACAACGCCTAGCCATCGTAGCAGATGGCATGGGCGGTCATCGGGCTGGAGATGTAGCCAGTGAGATGGCGACCATAACGTTAAAGGACATTTGGGAAAAAACAAATGAAATTTCCACTCCAGAACAGGCTGAAAGCTGGATTCGAGAGCAAATTTATCAGGTAAACCAACATATTTTTCAGCATGCCCAAACACATGATGAATGTGAAGGGATGGGGACAACGATTGTAGCAGCTATTTGCACGAACAAATTCACGACCATTGCCAATATCGGTGATAGTCGTTGCTATATGTTCAATGAAATTGGATTCAAGCAGATTACGGAGGATCACTCTCTAGTGAATGAGCTTGTTCGTTCAGGCCAAATTTCCAAAGAGGATGCTGAGCATCATCCTCGTAAAAATGTGTTAACTAGAGCGTTAGGTACTGAATTAGCTGTAGAGATGGATATCAAAACAATAACTTTTGAAGAGGGAGATCTTCTTTTGCTTTGTTCTGATGGCCTCTCCAACAAGGTGAAAGAAGAAGAACTTGGTGAAAAATTGAAGGAAGATTCATCGTTAGAAATTAAGGCATCACATCTCATCGAATTAGCAAATGATAATGGTGGTGAGGATAACATCACACTTGTCATTGTTGAATTTTATGAGACAAGCGAAAGTGGTGAATAAACATGATGATTGGAAAACGTGTAAGCGGCCGCTATAAGATCCTCGACATGATCGGTGGCGGTGGAATGGCCAATGTTTATTTAGCACACGATATGATTCTAGACCGTGATGTTGCCGTTAAAATGCTTCGGCTTGATTTTGCTAATGATGATGAATTTATTCGTCGCTTCCATCGCGAAGCACAATCTGCTACAAGTCTCGTCCATCCTAACATAGTCAGTATTTACGATGTTGGTGAAGAACAGGACCTATATTATATTGTGATGGAATACGTGGCAGGACAAACGTTAAAACAATACATACAGCAAAATTCACCGCTTGCGGTTGAGGAAACATTAGATATTATGAAGCAGTTAACTTCTGCCATATCCCATGCCCATCAAAATCACATCGTTCACCGGGACATTAAGCCTCATAATATATTAATTGACCGTGAAGGTAATGTAAAAATTACAGATTTCGGGATTGCGATGGCCTTAAGCGCAACAAGTATTACGCAAACGAATTCGGTCCTCGGTTCTGTTCATTATTTATCTCCTGAACAGGCAAGAGGAGGAATGGCTAATAAAAAGTCAGATATTTATTCACTTGGTATTGTCATGTTTGAACTTTTAACAGGACGTTTGCCGTTCTCAGGTGAGTCGGCTGTTTCGATTGCATTGAAGCATCTTCAGTCAGAGACACCTTCCGTGCGCAGATGGAATCCTTTAATCCCACAAAGCGTTGAAAATATCGTGTTAAAATCGACTGCAAAGGATCCTTTCCACCGTTATAACAGTGTCGAGGAAATGGAGGACGATTTAAGAACATCTTTAGACCCTGAAAGAGTAAATGAGCCAAAGTTTGCGATTCCACTCGATGATGAAGCAACAAAAGCGATTCCGATCATCACGAACGATCGTACTTTTCCTAATTTCGATGAAACAAGGGTTCTGGATAAGGATAAACCATCAGAGGATATCCAGTCAGTTAAGAAGGAAAAAACACCGATGGATCAAAAGAAAAAACGGAAAAAGTGGCCAATCGTACTCGTTTCAATTTTTGCATTTTTAGTGGTTTTAGGAATTTTCACCGTCACTTTGCTGCCTAGTTTGACGGCTCCAAATGATATTGAAGTCCCTGATGTTAGTGAAATGAAGCTAGAGGATGCGATTTCCGAGCTCGTTTCCGCTGGATTCGAGGTAGGCGAGACAATCGAAATTACTAGCGATGAGATTGAAGAAGGTTTGGTTGTTAAAACGGATCCAAAGGCAGGCTCGACCGCCAAGGAGGGTGCAACCATTGATGTGTATCAAAGCGTCGGTAAGGAAAAGATTGAGCTTGATGATTATACGGGAAGACAATATGATGATGTTGACCGCCTTTTAGAAAATCTTAATTTTAAAGATATTAACACAATTGAAGTATACGATTCAAGTGAACCTGGGACGATATTAAAGCAAACACCTGAAGCGGGTGAAGAGGTCATCCCTGAAGAAACGGAGATAGAGTTTACTGTCAGCAAGGGTCTTGAAAAAATCGTGCTTAAAGATTTAAAGGAGTTTAATGCAAAAGGTGTTCAAGATTATGCTCAATCTGTAGGAATTACGATTGATATGTCACAAGAGGAATACCATGATACGATTGCAGCAGGACTTGTCATTTCCCAAAATCCTGCACCAGGAACAGAATTAACGAAGGGTGCAAAGGTTACTGTGGTCATGTCAAAAGGTAAGGAAGAAATTCCGCCGAAGACGGTTACGAAGGAAATATCGATTCCATACGTGGAAACGGAACCTGGTCAAGCGAATGAAGTCCAAATTTATATTGAAGATATGAATAGGAGCATGACTGAGCCATATGAAACCATCTATATCACTCAAACAATTAAGCGGAAAATTGAATTGGTGATTCCGTACGGAAAAGTAGCGGGATACAAAGTCATTCGTGACAAGAGTGTCCTCATTGAGGAATCTGTTCCATATCCGGAGGATTAGTCCTTTAATACAAAGTTCAACAGGGAGTGTTGCTATGCCTGAAGGCAAAATTGTAAAAGCTCTTAGTGGCTTTTATTATGTTCTAGGTGATGAAGGAATTGTGCAATGCCGAGGCAGAGGGGTTTTTAGAAAAAATAAAGTAACTCCATTAGTTGGAGATTATGTCGTCTATCAGGCTGAAAACGATCAGGAAGGATACATTCTTGAGGTGAAGAAGCGGAAAAATGAACTGATCCGCCCACCAATCTCCAATGTTGATCAAGCGATTCTTGTTTTTTCGGCAGTAGAGCCTGAATTTAGTACGACCCTACTGGATCGATTTCTCGTTCTAGTAGAATATAACCATATCAAACCAATCATTTGTATTACAAAGTTAGATTTAACTGATCAACAGCAACGAACCAAACTGGACCAATACGCTAGCGATTACCGAAATGCAGGATATACCGTCATCCTTACATCTTCGGAAACAGAGCTTGGGATTGATGAGCTAATGCCTTATCTTGATGGGGAAATATCGGTATTTGCTGGGCAATCGGGTGTTGGCAAATCATCGCTGTTAAACGTACTCCGTCCAGATTTGGAGCTGAAAACAGATGATATCTCCACCCATCTTGGGCGGGGAAAGCATACAACAAGGCATGTTGAATTGATTGCAATTGGAAATGGTCTAGTTGCTGATACGCCTGGCTTTAGTTCATTGGAATTTACTGATATTGAAGCAGAAGAATTAACGCATTGCTTTCCAGAAATTGCTTTAGAAAGTGAGAAATGCAAATTCAGAGGCTGCCTTCATCTGTCAGAGCCTAAATGTGCAGTGAAGCAGGCAGTGGAAAATGGGGAAATACCTGAATATCGTTTAAATCACTATAAGGATTTTTTACAAGAAATTAAAGAGAGAAAGCCGAGGTATTAACATGGTAAAAATAGCACCGTCGATATTATCAGCTGATTTTTCAAAATTAGGAGAAGAGATTAAGGATGTAGAACGTGGTGGAGCAGATTACATTCACGTTGACGTAATGGATGGACACTTTGTTCCAAATATTACGATTGGTCCACTTATCGTCGAAGCCATTCGTCCCGTTACAAAATTACCATTAGATGTGCATCTAATGATTGAAAATCCTGACCAATATATTGAAGCGTTCGCAAAGGCTGGAGCAGATTACCTTACTGTTCATGTTGAGGCGTGTAGGCATCTTCATCGCACCATTTCTTATATTAAATCCTTTGGTGTAAAAGCAGGGGTTGTCTTAAATCCAGCAACTCCAGTTGAAACGATTCAGCATATTATTGAAGATGTGGATATGGTTTTATTTATGACAGTAAACCCTGGGTTTGGCGGACAGGCTTTTATCCCATCAGTTTTACCGAAAATTAGACAATTAAAAGAATTAATCGATGCAAAAGGCTTAGATGTTGAAATTGAAGTAGATGGTGGCGTTAATGTAGAAACGGCAAAGCTGTGTATTGATGCTGGTGCAAATGTTTTAGTTGCTGGTTCTGCTGTATACAATCAAGCAGACAGAGGCAAGGCGATTGCGGAAATTAGAGGTTAAGTTACCAACCAAAAGAGTCAGCAAATTGCTGGCTCTTTTGCTAAATTGACTTATAAAGGATGTCAGGTGAAAAGCATGGTAATCAATATTGTTGGCGGTGGACCCACACAGTTTCTGCCGGATTTACACTTATATGATCAGGATGATTGTCAATGGATTGGTGTGGACCGTGGGGTTTCCATTCTTATCGACAGAGGAATCATTCCAACAATAGGTTTTGGGGATTTTGATTCTGTTACAGACGAAGAGTGGCATAAAATAGAACAGTCTGTAGAAGGAATTAAAAAATTTAAGCCAGAAAAAGACGAGACTGATATGGAATTAGCTTTGAATTGGGCTTTGGAGCAAAAGCCTGAGACCGTCCGTATTTTTGGCGGTACAGGCGGCCGCTTGGATCATTTTTTTGCAAATGTACAGCTGTTAATCAAGCCAATTCTTCACGAATCAACAACGGAAGTTATGGTTATTGACCAGCAAAATACACTTTTCGCCAAGGCTGCAGGAACCCACACGATAACTAGAAGCAAAGAAAGAAAATATATTTCCTTTATTCCCATTACTCCTGAAGTGAAAAATCTGTCACTTATCGGATTTAAATATCCCTTAACCAATTGTCATATTCCATTAGGCTCGACATTATGTATTAGTAATGAACTTCATCTTGATTGTGGTACTTTTTCCTTTTCAGAAGGCATATTAATGGTGATAAGAAGTTGTGATTAAAAATCACCTTTATTAGAGTACTTATCTAATTATATTGAATATGATGTTAAGGACAAAATGAAACCGAGATGGATTTGTTTTAGATGGTGAGGAGGGACAATTATGAGATTTTATACGATCAAACTGCCAAAGTTTATTGGGGGACTTGTCCGTGTAATGATAGGTGCATTTAAAAAACATTAATGGTTTGATTCCAATGTAGTTTCTCATAACAGAAAAAACACTGGCGAGGTTTTATAAGGCACCCTTAATCGAGGGTGTTTTTTATTGTGAGAAAAACAGAATTTAAAATAAAAAGACACCCTCTGTGGGTGCCTTTAACACTTCATTATACGCGTTCTACTTTACCGGATTTTAACGCTCTTGCTGAAACCCATACACGTTGAGGCTTGCCGTCAACAAGAATGCGTACTTTTTGAAGGTTTGCACCCCATGTACGCTTGTTAGCGTTCATTGCGTGGGAACGTGCATTACCTGTAGTGGTTTTCTTACCAGTGATTACACATTTACGTGGCATGTTTCTTTCCCTCCTTACTACCGAAGCTTGAAACTATTTTTCCATGCTGGTATTTACAATCGCCAAATTATGTCCTAACTATAAAAAACAAGCGAAGCATGTTATTCCTCAGACATAAAAAGATACTTTAATAATTTAACATACAACTTCTATGAATGCAATAGCTTCGAAAAAAGCTTTCAAGAAAAAATCCTTGACATAGTAAATAGGGCATTGATCATAATAAGACAGTGGAAGGATTCGCTTTCAAAATTAAACTGGATATAGTAAAATGACTGTAGTCAAGCGCAATTTCCAAAGGGGGAACGATTTATGTCAATCGAACTAAAAACAAAGTACGGGCAAATTGATATTTCAAATGAAGTAATCGCCACAATTGCAGGTGGAGCGGCGACTGATTGCTACGGGATTGTAGGGATGGCCTCTAAGCAGCAGATCAAAGACGGTTTGACCGAAATTTTGCGTCGAGAAAATTTTACACGTGGCGTAATCGTTCGTCAGGAAAATGAAGAAGTACATATCGATATGTATATTATCGTAAGTTACGGGACGAAAATTTCCGAGGTTGCTCACAATGTACAGTCAAAAGTTAAATATACATTGGATAAAACCGTGGGGCTTGCAGTTGACTCGGTAAATATTTACGTTCAGGGTGTTCGAGTAACGAACCCATAGTGAGGAGGAAAAATAAGTGTCGATTAACGTCTTAGATGGTAACCGCTTCGCAGATATGATCATTCAAGGTGCAAACCATCTATCTGCCAATTCAAAGTATGTCGATGCGTTAAACGTTTTTCCCGTTCCAGATGGTGATACGGGAACTAATATGAATTTGTCAATGACTTCAGGGGCAAAGGAAGTTAAAAATAATACTCAAGATCATATAGGCAAGGTCGGTTCAGCCCTTTCAAAGGGTCTATTAATGGGGGCACGTGGAAATTCCGGCGTCATTTTATCTCAATTATTTCGAGGCTTTTCTCGTTATATTGAACAAAAGGCTGAGATTACCTGGACGGACTTTGCAGCGGCACTGGATGCTGGTGTTGAAACGGCCTATAAAGCTGTCATGAAGCCAGTTGAAGGGACCATATTAACAGTTGCCAAGGATTCGGCCAAAAAAGCTGTTCAAGTTGCAAAAATGCAAGACGATATTGTTGCGATAATGGAAGAAGTCGTGATTGAAGCGCAAAACTCGTTAAACCGCACGCCTGATCTTTTACCGGTATTAAAAGAAGTAGGAGTAGTGGATAGTGGTGGTCAAGGCCTTCTTTATGTCTATGAAGGCTTCCTCGCAGTGTTAAAGGGTGAGGCTCTGCCAGACGCAACTAAATCTAGAATTAAAATGGAAGAGTTAGTCAGTGCCGAGCATCATAAAAGTGTGCAAAGCCATATCCAAACAGAGGATATCGAATTTGGATATTGCACCGAATTTATGGTCAAGCTTGATCGTGAAAAGAAACCATTCTCTGAAGAAACCTTCCGTCAGGATTTAAGTCAGCATGGTGACTCATTGCTTGTTATTGCCGATGAGAAGCTAGTAAAGGTCCACATACATGCAGAACACCCTGGAGATGTTCTATCGTACGGTCAAAGCTACGGAAGTCTAGTAAATATGAAAATTGAAAACATGCGTGAGCAACATTCTACGATCGTTGGAGAACCAGAACAAAAATCAGAAGTAAAAGCTCCTGCTCCTAGTAAAGAAGCTGCAGAGTACGGCATTGTGACGGTTTCAATGGGCAAAGGAATTGCAAAGCTTTTCCGCAGCATTGGTGCACATGCCGTTATCGAAGGTGGACAAACAATGAACCCAAGTACGGAGGATATTGTATCTGCCATTAAAGAAGTAAATGCTAAGAAGGTTATTGTCCTTCCAAATAATAAAAACATCATTATGGCAGCTGAGCAAGCAGCTGAGCTTGCGGATCAAGAGGTAATTGTTATTCCATCCAAGACGGTTCCACAAGGAATGTCTGCGATGCTTGCCTTTAACCCAAATGTATCGTTAGCGGATAACAAAAATGCCATGACAGATGCCTTACAACATGTGAAGACAGGTCAAATTACCTTTGCTGTAAGAGATACCAGCATCGATGGTCTGACGATTGAAAAAGACGATTACATGGGAATTTTCGATGGGAAAATTGTCGTGAAAAATAAAGATAAAGTGAAAGCGGCACAGGATTTGCTAACGGAAATGGCTGATGAAGACGCTGAAATCATTACGATTTTAAAAGGTGAAGATGCTACAGAAGCGGATATTGCGGCTTTATCAGAGTTTATTGAATCAAAATATCCAGATCTTGATGTTGAAATTCATGATGGTGACCAACCTCTATATGCATTCATCTTTGCAATTGAGTAAAATACTGTGACTACAAAAATAGAAGGGGCTATCCCCTTCTATTTTATTTTTTATCCATACACCCAATTAGGCAAATTCATCATAAACTAGAATAGTAGGAAGGAAAGGATGCGATAAAGTGAAATTCAAAAGTGTGTTTGATATTATCGGTCCGATTATGATTGGTCCTTCTAGCTCACATACTGCTGGTGCTGCTCGAATTGGTCGTGTAGCAAGAAGTCTGTTTGCAAGGGAACCAAAATGGGCTCACATATATTTTTATGGGTCCTTTGCCCAAACCTTTCGCGGGCACGGCACCGATGTTGCGATTGTTGGTGGAATTCTTGATTATGATACATTTGACGAAAGAATCATCGATGCCATTACGATTTCAAAAAGCAAGGGAATGGCTCTTTATTTTTATGAAGAAGAGGCTATACCGCATCATCCCAATACGGCGAAGGTAAGAATTGGAGATGAAAACGGGGAGCTTGAACTGGTGGGCATTTCGATTGGCGGTGGAAAAATTGAAATTATTGAGTTAAATGGGTTTCAATTAAAGCTCTCTGGAAATCATCCTGCTATTTTAGTTGCACACAATGATAAGTTTGGGACAATTGCCTCTGTATCGAATCTGCTGGCCAAGCACGAAATTAACATTGGTCATATGGAGGTTTCACGAAAGGATGTCGGCAAGCTTGCCCTGATGACCATTGAGGTCGATCAAACGATTGAAGCTGCTGTGCTTGAAGAAATTGCAAAGCTTCCCAATGTTTTAAAAGTCACGAAAATAGTAGATTAATACGGCGTGTTAGGGAGGACGACAAAGTGTTTCGTAACGTAGCTGAATTGATTAAACTTGCAGAAGATCAGCAAAAGGCGATTGCCGATATCATGATACAACAGGAAATAAAGGTAACGGGTCGTAAGGAAGCGGAAATTCTGAGGCAAATGGACCAAAACTTAACCGTGATGGAACAAGCAGTGGAGCGCGGGATCAAGGGCGTCTCCTCGCATTCCGGCTTAACGGGCGGAGACGCTGTCTTATTACAGCAATATATTGATAAAGGCCAATTTCTGTCAGGAGAAACCATTTTGGATGCCGTCTCTAGAGCAGTTGCAACGAATGAAGTAAATGCAGCAATGGGAACAATTTGTGCAACGCCTACTGCTGGCAGTGCTGGTGTTGTCCCTGGAACGTTGTTTGCGGTGAAAAGGAGATTAAATCCATCCCGAGAACAAATGGTCCGCTTTTTGTTTACAGCCGGAGCATTTGGCTTTGTGATTGCGAACAATGCATCGATATCGGGAGCGGCAGGTGGTTGTCAGGCCGAGATTGGCTCGGCCGCAGGAATGGCTGCAGCCGCCATGGTTGAAATGGCTGGAGGTAGTCCTGCACAATCAGCAGAAGCCATGGCCATTTCGTTGAAAAATATGTTAGGCTTAGTATGTGATCCTGTTGCAGGATTAGTTGAAGTGCCGTGTGTTAAAAGAAATGCCATGGGGGCTGCAAATGCAATGGTAGCAGCAGATATGGCGCTTGCGGGAATAAAAAGCAGAATTCCCTGTGATGAAGTCATCGAAGCAATGTTCAAAATAGGGCAAACTTTGCCGACAACACTAAGAGAAACAGGACAAGGAGGGTTGGCGGCTACGCCGACAGGTCGAAATCTAGCAGCAAAGATCTTTGGCAAACCGCTTAAATAATCGTGAATCATAAACTTAAAGAAGCCGGTGTCCGTGTTAAAAGGGATTGGAGAAGAAACAGCACAATTACTCTCAGATATGAATATTTTCAATATCCAAGATTTACTTGAATATTTTCCATATCGTTATGAAGATTACCGATTGCGTGATTTAGCAGAAGTTAAGCATGATGAAAGAGTCACGTTAGAAGGGAAGGTTCATAGTGAGCCTTCTCTCGTTTATTATGGTAGAAAAAAATCACGGTTAATCATCCGGCTGTTAGTAGACAGGTATTTAATTCAAGTTGTCTTTTTTAATCAACCATTTTTAAAAAATAAAGTTAGCTTAAATCAAAGTGTTACGGTAACGGGTAAATGGGATCAGCACCGACAAACCATTACGGCAACAGAGTTACATCCAGGATCTCTCTCTCAGGGGGAGGAACTAGAACCAGTCTATGCGGTTAAGGGAAAACTGACGGTTAAGGGAATCAGAAAATTTATCGGACTAGCCTTTACACAATATCAAGACCAACTCGAGGAAATCTTACCGAATACGATGTTAACTCGCTATAAACTATTAAATCGTAGAACTGCCTTAAGGGCCCTGCACTTTCCGCTGTCACAGGAGGATGTGAAGCAAGCGCGAAGAAGGTTTGTATACGAGGAATTTTTGCTGTTTCAATTGAAAATGCAGGCGCTCAGAAAATACGAGCGTGAGCAGGCTGCAGGTGTTGAACAAACCTACGATGTAGCTAAGGTCAAGGAATTTATCAGCAAATTGCCTTTCCCGTTAACAAATGCTCAAACGCGAGTCGTAACAGAGATTTTGGACGACCTCCGCTCACCGTTTCGGATGAATCGCCTTCTTCAAGGGGATGTTGGTTCAGGGAAGACCGTTGTAGCAGCAATTGGTCTGTACGCAAGTGTGTCAGCAGGATATCAAGGAGCATTGATGGTTCCAACAGAAATTCTTGCTGAACAACATGCACAGTCATTACAAGCAATGCTTGAGCCATTTTCACTTAAATGCGAGCTTTTGACAAGTTCGGTGAAAGGGAAGCGGCGCAAAGAAATTCTTCAGAGATTAGCTGCTGGAGAAATCGATGTATTAATTGGAACTCATGCGCTCATTCAAGAGGAAGTTCAGTTTAAGCGCTTAGGCTTTGTCATTACCGATGAGCAGCATCGTTTTGGGGTCGAACAGCGCAGAATTCTTCGAGAAAAAGGTGTAAATCCAGATGTTTTATTTATGACGGCTACACCAATCCCCCGTACCCTTGCGATTACGGTGTTTGGGGAAATGGACGTATCCATTATTGATGAAATGCCTGCAGGACGTAAAGCAATTGAAACGTACTGGACCAAGCATGATTCTTTAGAAAAAGTATTAGGTTTTATGGAAAAAGAATTAAAGCTAGGGCGTCAGGCTTACGTGATTTGTCCATTAATTGAAGAAAGCGAAAAATTAGATGTTCAAAATGCCATTGATGTGCATACAACATTAACGCACTTTTTTCAAAATCGGGCTCGTGTGGGGTTGATGCATGGGCGATTGCCAGCAGATGAAAAAGATCAAATCATGAAAGAGTTTAGCAGAAATGAGGTTCAAATCCTCGTTTCGACAACAGTTGTTGAGGTAGGTGTGAACGTACCAAATGCAACCTTCATGTTAATTTATGATGCTGAGCGTTTTGGATTAGCGCAGCTACATCAGCTAAGGGGACGTGTCGGTCGGGGAAGTGAGCAATCTTATTGTATACTGTTAGCTGACCCAAAAACCGAGGTTGGGAAAGAGCGCATGAAAATCATGACGGAGACGAACGATGGCTTTGTTGTAAGTGAAAAGGATCTGGAGCTAAGGGGACCTGGTGATTTCTTTGGTAAGAAACAAAGTGGACTTCCTGAGTTTAAGTTGGCCGACTTGGTTCATGACTATCGAGCACTGGAAACAGCTAGAAAGGATGCAACTGTACTAACTCAATCAACTGTATTTTGGACATCTGATGAGTACAAAGCATTAAGAGAATATTTAGAGGAGTCAGGCGCGATGTCTAGGGAAAAACTAGATTAAGTGTTGTGCGTGCCTTCATTTTTTTCTTGCAATATGCGACCTCGACTTATATACTACTATTAGTACCTAGTCATAAGAACTCGGACGGTGTGATAAGATGAGACGCAATAAAAAAGAACGTCAAAAACTATTAACAAATACAATCAAGGAAAATCCATTTATTACAGATGAAGAATTAGCGGAAAAGTTTTCAGTTAGTGTCCAAACCATCCGCTTAGATCGTTTAGAATTATCGATTCCCGAGCTGCGCGAACGAATTAAGCACGTGGCTGAAAAACGATTTGATGATGAAGTTCGTTCTCTTCCAATTGATGAAGTTTTTGGTGAAATCATTGATATAGAATTAGACAAAAGTGCCATCTCTATTTTTGATGTTAGACAAGAACATGTTTTTAAACGAAATCAAATTGCGAGAGGTCATCATTTATTTGCCCAAGCCAATTCGCTTGCTGTTGCCGTCATTGATGATGAATTAGCTCTGACAGCAAAGGCAAATATCCTTTTTACTAGATCGGTTAAAGAAAATGAACGAATTATTGCCAAAGCAAAGGTCGAAAAAATTGACAATGAGAGCGGTAGAACATTTGTCGAAGTAACAAGCTACGTCAATAACGAGCTTGTTTTTAAAGGCAACTTTGTCATGGTTCGTTCTAATAAATAACATAAGGATGAGTGTGAATGAAGATTGCAATAGATGCAATGGGAGGCGACAATGCCCCTAAGGAAATTGTTCTCGGTGCAATGAAGGCAATCAAGCAATTTCAAGATGTTCAGATCACCCTTGTCGGTGACGAGTCAAAAATCAACCAATTCTTAACGAACAATGAGAGAATTGACATCATTCATACGGATGAAATGATTCTGGCAACAGATGAGCCTGTAAGAGCAGTACGTCGGAAAAAGAAGGCTTCTATGGTTCTAACCGCACAAACCGTTGCAGATGGTCAGGCTGATGCATGTATTTCAGCAGGGAATACAGGTGCACTTGTTGCAGCAGGACTATTTGTAGTGGGTCGAATAGAGGGAATTGATCGACCAGCATTAGCTCCAACGCTACCAACTATTGGAGGAGAAGGGTTTTTACTTTTAGATGTTGGCGCCAATGCAGATGCTAAAGCAGAACATATCCAACAATACGGAATAATGGGTTCCATTTATGCCGAAAAGGTGCGGGGAGTCAATAATCCACGCGTCGGTTTATTGAATATTGGAACAGAGGAGAAAAAAGGGAATGATTTGACGAAAAAAGCCTTTGAACTCCTTCAGCAAGCGGATATTAATTTTATTGGCAATGTCGAGGCACGCGATTTGTTAGACGGTGTAGCCGATGTTGTTGTGACTGATGGTTTTACAGGTAATATGGTGCTGAAAACAATCGAGGGTACAGCACTATCTGTGTTCAAAATGGTAAAAACCACGTTAATGAGCAACCTGAAAACAAAAATTGCTGCAGCCATGTTAAAACCAGATTTATATGGGCTTAAGAACAAGATGGATTATTCTGAGTATGGCGGTGCTGGATTATTCGGATTAAAGGCTTCGGTTATTAAAGCGCATGGCTCTTCAGATGCTAATGCTATCTATAATGCAGTGCGACAGACACGGGAAATGGTCGGTGGAGATGTTGCCGGACTGATTAAAAATTCTGTTGCCAACCTATCAGCACAGGTTGAAAAATAACAGGAAAAAGGAGATTACAATGGGAAAAATCGCGTTTTTGTTTCCTGGCCAAGGCTCACAAACGGTTGGGATGGGAAAAACTTTAGCTGATTCTTTCGAAGAATCACGGGCTATTTTTGAAAAGGCCGATCAAACTTTACATACACAACTTACAAAGTTGATTTTTGAAGGACCACAGGAAGAATTGACTCTGACAACCAATGCTCAACCGTCATTAATGACAACTAGTATTGCAATTCTTGAACGTTTTAAGCAATTTGGGATTACGCCTGATTACTGTGCAGGACATAGTCTTGGTGAGTATACCGCATTAGTTGCAGCAGGTGCTTTTTCATTTGAAGATGGTGTCTATGCTGTTAGAAAGCGTGGAGAGTTTATGGAAGAGGCCGTACCAGCAGGTGTAGGTACGATGGCGGCTGTATTAGGTATGGACCGTGATGCTTTAACAGCTGTATGTGAAGAAATTACGAATGAGGGTAACCCTGTTCAGTTAGCAAATATGAACTGTCCTGGTCAAATTGTTATCTCTGGTTCACGTCAAGGAGTAGAATTAGCTTCTGTAAAGGCAAAAGAAGCAGGTGCAAAACGTGTCCTACCATTAGAAGTAAGTGGACCGTTTCATTCTTCTTTAATGCAGCCAGCAGCAGAAAAGCTAGGTGCTGTTCTTGATGGAATTAAGATTCAGGATGCAACCATTCCTGTTATTGCGAATGTTACTGCTGCACCGATGACCTCGGCAGCAGATATTAAACAAAAATTAATCCAACAGCTTTATTCTCCAGTCCTTTGGGAGGACTCCGTCAATCAAATGATTGAGCAAGGCGTAGATACCTTTATCGAGATTGGTCCTGGAAAAGTGCTATCTGGATTAGTGAAGAAAATAAACCGTTCAGTCAAAACCTTCTCTGTTTCCGATGTGGAAAGCTTAAATGCAACAGTAGAAGCGTTAAAGGAGGAAGCACGATGAAATTACAAGGTAAAGCTGTTCTTGTTACAGGAGCCTCAAGAGGAATTGGGCGTGAAATCGCGTTAGAGTTAGCCAGACAAGGTGCAAACGTAGCCGTAAATTATTCTGGCAGCGAAGCACGAGCATTAGAAGTCGTTGCGGAAATCCAAGCTTTAGGCTGTGAAGCATTTGCAGTCCAATGTGATGTTGCGAATAGTGATTCTGTCACTGAAATGGTCAAAAGTGCGATTGAACGTTTTGGTAAACTTGATATTTTAGTGAATAATGCTGGAATTACAAGAGATAATCTTCTTATGCGTATGAAGGATGATGAGTGGGATTCTGTAATTAATACAAATCTTAAAGGTGTGTTCCTTTGTACAAAGGCTGTTACCCGTCAAATGATGAAACAGCGCAGCGGACGGATCATTAATATTGCATCAATCGTAGGTGTTAGTGGAAATCCAGGTCAAGCAAACTATGTTGCAGCAAAGGCTGGTGTAATTGGCTTAACTAAAACGGCTGCAAAAGAGCTTGCTTCACGTGGAATTACAGTCAATGCAGTTGCACCTGGGTTTATAACTACGGATATGACGGATAAACTAACAGAAGAGGTAAAAGAAGCAATGCTTTCTCAAATACCGCTTGCACGCTTTGGCGAACCTGGAGATATTGCGAAAGTTGTCACATTCCTAGCCTCTGAAGATAGTCGTTATATGACTGGACAAACCTTACATGTTGACGGCGGAATGGTCATGTAATCGGAAAATCATCCACTAATGGAAGTTTCACTTTATTTAACAAACAAAATACTCTATAATGGCTTGAGGGGAGGTGACAAGTATGGCAGATGTATTAGAACGCGTAACGAAAATCATCGTTGATCGCTTAGGTGTTGAAGAATCTCAAGTTTCCTTAGAAGCTTCTTTCAAAGAAGATCTTGGTGCTGATTCCCTAGATGTAGTTGAACTAGTTATGGAATTAGAAGATGAATTTGATATGGAAATTTCTGACGATGATGCTGAGAAAATTGCCACAGTCGGTGACGCTGTGAATTACATAAAAAGCACATTGTAATCGTTAGAATCTAGAAAAAAGCTCCGTTTTTAACGGGGCTTTATTCTGTAGAATCCTTACTTTTTGACTTGGGTTGCCTTATTTGCACCCCAAGTTTCTTTGCGTAAGGAGGCCATTTTTTTGTAAGATAGTAGAGGATATTGTTTTAGGCGGTTCAGAGTGATAAATTTCCTAGGTAATAATAAGGAGATGGAACTTTTAATATAAAATCAAGGTGGAGACCAGCATGCGCAAAAATGGAAATGAACGAGACGTAAAATTAAATCGCGCAAAGGAAATTCAATTAAAAGAATTTCAGTATCGTATTGGCATTCTATTTAATAATATTAATTTACTTAAACAAGCATTTACTCATTCATCCTATGTGAATGAGCATCGTAAAAAGCCTTATGAAGACAATGAAAGGCTTGAATTTTTGGGGGATGCTGTCCTAGAATTAACCGTTTCACAATTCCTTTATAAAAAATACCCGATGATGAGTGAGGGAGAGCTGACAAAGCTTCGTGCTGCTGTCGTTTGTGAACCTTCCTTAGTTTCATTTGCAAATGAACTGTCATTTGGCCAGTTTGTCCTATTAGGAAAAGGAGAAGAAATGACTGGTGGCAGGGAAAGACCTGGCATTACTTGCAGATGTGTTTGAAGCATTTATTGGCGCTTTGTATTTAGATCAAGGAATCGAAAGCGTAATTCAATTCTTAGACAGAATTGTTTTTCCAAAAATTAATTCTGGTGCTTTTTCTCATGTGATGGATTTTAAAAGTCAGCTACAGGAGTTAGTACAGCGAGATGGAGTTGGCCAGATTGAATATAAGATATTGTTAGAAAAGGGTCCTGCCCATAACCGAGAATTTGTTTCCGTTGCCATATTAAGAGGGGAAGAACTAGGTTCAGGAATGGGACGTTCAAAAAAAGAGGCGGAGCAGCACGCTGCGCAAATGGCATTAGAAAAACTAAAGGCATTTATGCAAACCGAACACGATCAACAACAGTAGGACAAGAGGAGCATTTTAGGAGGTAACAGCATGTTTTTGAAGCGTTTAGATGTCGTTGGTTTTAAATCCTTTGCCGAACGAATCTCCGTCGATTTTGTTCCTGGTGTAACGGCTGTCGTAGGTCCAAACGGAAGTGGTAAAAGCAATGTAACGGATGCAATCCGGTGGGTACTTGGGGAGCAGTCAGCTAAATCCTTGCGTGGTTCAAAAATGGAGGATATTATTTTTGCTGGAAGTGATACAAGACGTCCACTTAATTTTGCTGAGGTAACGCTAACCCTCGATAATGAGGATCAATTTCTTCCAGTGGAATACAATGAAGTGAGCGTGACAAGGCGCGTGTATCGTTCTGGCGAAAGTGATTTTTTAATAAATAAGCAGTCGTGCCGGTTAAAGGATATCGTGGATTTATTTATGGACTCAGGACTTGGTCGTGAAGCCTTTTCCATAATCAGTCAGGGAAAAGTGGAAGAAATTTTAAACAGCAAGGCTGAAGATAGACGAACGATTTTTGAAGAAGCAGCCGGTGTTTTGAAATATAAAAATCGCAAGAAAAAAGCAGAGAGTAAGCTCGCTGAAACACAGGATAACTTAAACCGTGTAAGCGACATATTACATGAGCTTGAATCTCAGGTCGAACCGTTAAAAATTCAAGCATCACTTGCTCAGGATTATTTAGAAAATAAAAAGGAGCTTGAGCATTTTGAAGTCGCTTTAACCGTTTATGAAATTGAAGATTTTCATTCTAAGTGGGAGAAGCTATCAAATGCACTGGAAGGACATCAACAGGACGAGTTGAAGCTATCTAGTCAACTTCAAAAAAAGGAAGCAAAAATTGAGGAATTACGGGAGCAAATGACTGCCCTTGACGAATCAATAGATGACCTGCAGGCTGTGCTTCTCCGTGCAACAGAGGAGCTTGAAAAGCTTGAAGGTCGAAAAGAAGTTTTAAAGGAACGGAAGAAAAACGCTGCCCAAAATAAGGAGCAGCTTGAACGAAATGTTACAGAGCTTTCAACTAAAGTGAAAGAACTGACAGCTGAGAAGGAGACGCAAGCCAAAATCGTCACAAGGCTTGAGCAGGAAGCGTCTACATTAAAACAAGATTTAGACGAGCAGCTAGAAAAGTTAAAGCTGTTTAGTGTGAATATTGAACAAACGATCGAGTCGCTGAAAAGTGATTATATTGAGCTTTTAAGCAATCAAGCAAGTGGAAAAAATGAACTCCGCAATATTACTCAGCAGCTCGAGCAACAAACAAATCGCAATCATCGACTTGATGAATCAAATGAAAAATTCCTTCGTGAACGTGAGGATATTCATGCTCGAAAACAAACTGTTTTAGCCAAAGTAAATGAAGCAAGCTTGAAGCTTGAGCAGCAGGTACAAGCTTATTATCAACAGCAACGAAAGCATGAATCATTAAAAAATCAATATGAAAAGCAAGAAAAACTGCTTTATCAAGCCTACCAGTTTTTACAGCAATCAAAATCAAGAAAAGAAATGCTGGAGGAAATGGAAGAGGATTTTTCTGGCTTTTTCCAAGGAGTAAAAGAAGTACTAAAGGCACGAAATAGTACCTTACAAGGGATTGAAGGAGCCGTTGCAGAATTAGTTTCTGTTCCAAAGGAATTTGAAACGGCGATTGAAATCGCGCTCGGTGCAGCTATGCAGCACGTTGTCGTCGATACTGAGCAAAATGCTCGTAACGCGATCTCTTTTTTAAAAAAGAACTCCTACGGTCGGGCAACCTTTTTACCTGTTACTGTAATAAAAGGGAAAGGTCTATCCTCCTATCAGCTTGATTCGATAAAAGGGCATCCTTCATTTGTGGGTGTTGCAACTTCGTTAGTACGTTTTGATGCAAAATATCAGGATGTCATCTCCAACCTGTTGGGTAATGTTGTGATTACAAAGGATTTAAAGGGCGCAAATGAATTGGCTAAAATTCTCCAATATCGCTGTCGCCTTGTTACACTAGATGGTGATGTAGTCAATGCGGGCGGCTCAATGACAGGTGGTGCGGTTAAGCAAAAGAACAATTCCTTATTAAGCCGTAAAGGGGAATTGGAGGAGTTAAAGGGTAAGATTGCCGAAATGGAGCAGAAAACGTCGCAGCTTGAGCAACAAGTAAAACAGTTGAAGGTTGACAACCATGATAAAGAATTAGAATTAGAGTCGCTTCGTAAAACCGGTGAAGAACTGCGAATTCTTGAGCAATCATTAAAGGGTGACCTACGCGAGATTGAGCTAGAAGAAAAGAATGTTAACGAACGTCTTGCACTATACGATATCGATAAAAACCAATTCGTACAAGAAAGAGAAAGCTTGCTTAAAAGAAAATTAGAATTGGAAGCCTATTTAGATACATTATCCGTACAAATTGCGGAGCTTGATGCAGAAATCAATAAGCTAACACAACAGAAAAGTTTGGAATCGACCTCAAGGGAAGCTCTATCTGCCGCAATCAATGAACAAAAAGTTCAAATGGCTGCTAAAAAGGAGCAACAATCCCATGCGAATGAAAAATTAACGAGGATCAGCAATGAATTAGTACAAACTGAGGAAAAGCTAATGATCGTTACCGATGACTTGCAGCTGTTGTCATCGGAAATGTCCAATAGCTCTTCCAGGTGAAGAACAGCTTGAACTTGCCGCAAGTCAGATGCTTCATGATAAAAACGAAACAGTTAAATTCATCTCGACTAGACGGGAAGAACGAGTGAAGCTACAGCTTTCGCTAGAGGATTCTGAGCTAGAGGTTAAGGAGCTAAAGCGTCAGCACAAAGGCTTAGTTGAAGTCCTAAAGGATGAAGAAGTTAAGCTAAATCGTTATGATGTCGAGCTTGAAACACGGCTGTCTCACCTTCGTGAAGAATACATGCTTACCTATGAGGCTGCGAAGGAGCAATATCCGCTCTCACTGCCAATTGATGAAGCTCGGCGCAAAGTGAAATTAATTAAGCTGTCGATAGAAGAGTTAGGGACTGTCAATCTTGGGGCAATTGAGGAATATGAACGAGTGTCTGAACGGTATGAATTTTTACTTGAGCAAAAAAACGACCTTCAGGAAGCGAAGGACACGTTGTTCCTTGTGATTGGTGAAATGGACGAGGAAATGAAAAAACGGTTTGAGCAAACCTTTCAAGGAATACGATCATATTTTGAGCCAACCTTTCAGGCGTTATTTGGTGGTGGAAGAGCTGATTTGCGCTTAACAGATCCTAGTGATTTGTTGAATACCGGGGTTGAAATTGTTGCCCAGCCACCAGGGAAAAAGCTGCAAAATCTAGGGTTGTTATCAGGGGAGAGCGGGCTTTAACCGCAATCGCATTATTATTTTCAATCCTTAAAGTGCGCCCTGTACCGTTTTGTGTGCTTGATGAAGTGGAAGCAGCTCTTGATGAGGCGAATGTAAATCGATTCAGCCGCTATTTAAAGCGTTATAGCAGCGAAACTCAATTTATCGTCATCACCCATCGCAAAGGCACGATGGAAGAAGCCGATGTCCTATACGGCATTACCATGCAAGAGTCAGGAGTCTCCAAACTAGTATCAGTAAGACTAGAAGAAACCCCAGAATTAGTTCAATCTTAAACAAATGGCTGTGTTAAAATTATTTTGAATTTCATGCAAAGTTGATTGGAGCGGAAGGCACGAGACTCCTGCGGGAGCAGTGCGTCACGGGAGACACCGCAGGCGCAAAGCGCCGAGGAGGCTTCCGGAACCGCCCCCGCGGAAAGGGAGTGCCTGGAGCGGAAATCAACATACATATTTTCATTGAGAAGGAAGTGAACCCATGAGTTTTTTTAAAAAATTAAAAGAAAAAATTTCACAGCAAGCAGATTCCGTAACCGAAAAATTTAAGCATGGTTTAACAAAAACACGTGACAATTTCTCTGGTAAGGTCAATGACCTTGTTGCACGCTATCGCAAGGTAGACGAAGATTTTTTTGAAGAACTTGAAGAAATTCTGATTCAAGCAGATGTTGGCTTCGATACGGTCATGAAGTTAATTGATGAACTAAAAATGGAAGTAAAACGCAAGAATATCCAAGACCCACAAGAAGTACAGGCCGTTATATCTGAAAAATTAATCGAAATCTACCAGGGTGGAGCAAGTATTCAAAGCTCTGGCTTAAATATGCAGGAAAATGAATTGACTGTTATCCTTTTTGTTGGCGTGAATGGCGTTGGAAAAACAACAACGATTGGTAAGCTCGGTCATAAATTTAAGTCTGAAGGAAAACAAGTTCTCATGGCTGCAGGGGACACATTCCGTGCAGGGGCAATTGAACAGCTTGAGGTTTGGGGAGAGCGTGTTGGCGTGGAAGTAATCAAACAGGCTGCTGGCTCTGACCCTGCAGCAGTTATGTTCGATGCGATTCAAGCAGCGAAGGCGCGCAATGCGGATGTATTGCTTTGTGATACAGCCTGGGCGCTTGCAAAATAAAGTCAACCTAATGAAAGAGCTAGAAAAGGTAAAGCGGGTAATCGAAAGAGAAATTCCAGGTGCGCCACATGAAGTCCTTCTTGTTTTAGATGCGACAACTGGACAAAATGCCATGATTCAGGCAAAGAACTTTAAAGAAGTCACAAACGTTAGCGGGATTGTCTTAACAAAGCTTGATGGTACTGCTAAAGGGGGAATCGTGCTTGCAATCCGTAACGAGCTTGATATCCCTGTTAAATTTGTTGGTCTCGGTGAAAAGATGGATGACCTCCAAGAATTTGACGCTGAAAAATATGTGTATGGATTATTTGCCGATCAAGTAGAAGAAGAGACAGACGAAGATTAAAAATCACGGTAGGATTTTTGCAGCCTATCAATATTGATTGAATGCTATGGCTGTTGAGGGCACACTCAACAGCCGTTTTATTTGTACAGATGTTGTCAAATATTAGTAATGTGAGAGCGCTTTCCGTGATAAAATATGATGAAAGAGTTTGATTTTTCTAGTGGTTGAGACAGAAAGGAGGACTTTTATGAGTAAAACGAAAAAAATAATTGCTGGAATCTCAACAACTGCTTTGGCTTTTGGGCTTGCTGGTTGTGGAGATGATAGCGCGAATTTGCCACCAGTTCCTGATGATAATGCCTGTGACGATTGGGAATGGGATGATGACGATGGTGTTTGGGAATGTGATGACGAGAATTCATCTTATTATCGCCATTCTTACTATGGTGGAAGCTATTTCCGGACAAAATCTCTGCTTTATGCAAGTAAAGCTTATAAAAATTACAAAAGCAGCAGCTCCTTTAAGGGAGGGAGTATGAAAAAAAGTACAGGATTCGGAAGCGGCTCTAAAAGCTTTGGCGGCTAATAAGAATCGAAAGATGATTGAAAAGAGGGATGTTAATGGATTTATATATTAATTTTTCGCTATATTTGCTCGTTTCACTTGGATTATTGTTCGTCGGTCTATTTCTGTTTGAAATTACGACCACAAAGGTGAAAGAGTTTAAGCTAATTGCTGAAAAAAATGTAACGGCCGCCCTTTCACTAGGAGGAAAGGTTTTAGGACTGGCTGTCGTCCTTGGGTCTGCAGCTGAATACTCCATTTCATTAGTTGATATGATCATTTGGGGTGCGATCGGGATTGTCGCTCAAATCATTGTCTTTATTATTGCTGAAGTGATTACGATTCGCTTTAGCATTGAAAAAGCAATACAAGAGGATAATCGCGCTGTTGGTGTTTTGCTTTTCTCACTATCGATTGCTGTGGGCTGGATTGTAGCGAAGTGTTTAACTTATTAATACGCCACAGGGGAGGGTGTCCTAGTGCATAAGCTTACTTATTTTATTGACCAAGGAAATGGTGAATATCAACCATTCTATGAATACGAAGTTCCCTTTGTAGGGGAGGACGAATTTTACGCCCGCCAATTATGCACGTACTTTATCGTCAAGGGCATGCAATACCAATTAATTTCGAATGAAATGAGGGGCAGTGAGGAAATTTTAGCACTTGAGGAAATGGGTCCAAATAACCCCTTGCCAGATGAACAGATTTATCGAAGCAAAGGGTTGCATCTTGAATTTCGAAGCTCGCTACCTGAAGAAAATTATCGTCTTCTACACGTTACTCCTTGTGAAACACATTTTGAAGTCATTCGCTATTTATTAAAGGATATTGTTGATATTCCATTGCTTGGTCAATTTTACACAACCTCGACTGAAATTGATGAAGACCGTGGTACCTATGTGATTTATGTGAAGGAGATCGAGGAAGGTTAAAGGAGAATGTTAATGGACCGATCCACCTATCAGCAAAAGCGGAAGCACTTCTTCGACCAAATCGATCATTTTTGGCCCGACCTTTATGGCGAAGAATATGCATTATATGACGTTTATGAAATGAATCTTGACCTTGTTCAAGCTATAAATACTGCAACAAAGCGGATTGGGAGCATCTTTTTCAAAACGGCGACATTGCTGAGGAGGGCTGATGACGAGGTTCTACTGGAGATGGGCTTCCCAAAACGAACTCTCTCTTTTCTTCGGTTGGCGCCACTGTCGACCGAAAGTGTAATTGCCCGCCTTGATTTAGTCCAATCTGATGACGAGATAAAGTGCCTAGAAATCAATTCTGATACTCCGACCTTTATTAAAGAAGTGTTTCATATTAATGAACTTATTTGCCAAGAGTTTGGTTTAACGAACCCAAATGATGGGATGGAGCGCAGGCTGGGCAAAGCAATTCGAACAAGCATTATCGGGTCTTTTGGTTTGTCAAAAAAACAACCTAATCTTGTTTTTACTGCACATGCGGATCACCTAGAGGACCGTAACACGGCATTGTATCTTCAAAAACTATGTGGGCTCCCTGCTAAGTTCGTGCCACTACATCGTCTCCAAATCGAAAGGGGCGTTGGGTTATATGATGAAGCTGGAGATTCTATTGATGTGCTATACCGTCAAACCTTTCCGATTGAGAATTTGATTGAAGATCAAGACCATCATGGGAATCCAATCGGCTTATGGTGGCTTGAATTAGTCCAACTCGGCAAGCTTAAAATAATCAATCCACCCTCAGCATTTTTAGTGCAAAATAAAGCGGTTCAGGCCGTAATTTGGGGGTTGCATCTTGAAAATCATTCGTTTTTTAGTGGTGAAGAGCATCAGTGGATTGATAAGCATTTCCTTCCGACCTTCTTCGAGCCTGACCCGTTCCTCGAGACTAGCCAAGCTTTTGTAAAAAAACCGACCTTTGGGCGTGAAGGTGATACAGTTGAAATCTATGATGAAACAGGTAATCTGCAAATGGCTGATTCACAAACATCTTATACTGAATATGTACCGATCTATCAAAAATATATCGACCTTCCAATCATCCCTTTTTCCACAGAAAAGGGACATCGTCTCGGACATATGATTATCGGAAGCTTCTTGATAAATGGACAACCGAGTGGAATTGGGGCAAGAGTTGGTAATCCAATCACTGACAATCTGTCTCATTTTTTGCCAATCGGAGTTTCGAAGAATCCGTAATGGAGGATAACTATGTGGATTTTACATAAAATCATATCTAAGCTTAGCAAGGTACCACTTAGAAAACTAGTAGGCATAACTCTACTTGTTATTTTAGCAAGCAGTTTCTTGATAAGATTGATTGAGCCTGAGACATTTCCGAGTTATTTTGATGCACTCTGGTGGACAATGACGACCATCGTTACCGTTGGCTATGGAGATTTTTTTCCAACAAGCATGATTGGACGGCTGTTTACGATGTTGCTTCTGTATACAATTGGAATCGGGGCAATGGGACTTATCATCGGTAAAATATTTGAAAGCTTTAGTATGTATCGGAAGCTGAAGGAGGAAGGGAAATTGAAATATTCGGGTAGTGGCCACTATATATTAATTGGGTCCTCTAAAGAAAAACTTCAAAATGTGTTAGAAGAAATTCTTTGTTCTGAGGAAAAAGCAGAGCTTGTGGTCATTGACCATGGTGAAAGATGCCCAATTGAACACGAACAGGTACATTTTATAAGTGGCGATCCTGCTGCCGAGGAAATTTTGTTAAAAGCGAATATTTTAGAATCAAAATCCGTTTCGATTTTTACTGATGAACGAATTGAGTTATCAGAATATGCAGATGGAAAAACCTTATTAATCGCCTCTCGAGTTGAGTACATCTCAAAGAAATTCCATAAAAGCATTTATACGATTGTAGAAATTATGAAGGAACATCATATTTCTCTTTTTGAATATGCTAAGGTCGATGAGTTTGTCTTAGCAAAGGAATCGGTTTCTAGGTTAATGGCACAAGCGGCTATTTATCCCGGCTCTAGCCGCTTATTTAAGAAATTACTGAGTAATACCGATGAAGAGAATTTATATGAAATACATAAAAAACCACATTGGCAAACTTATAAACAAGCTGCGATGGAATTATTCGATTTAGGGGCAACATTGATATCTGATGGTAGTGATTTAGATATTGCGAAGAGATCCAATGAGCCGATTGCGGATGGTTCCAAACTGTTTGTAATTTGTGATGAAGACACTCATAAAAAAATACTAGATAAGTAGAGTCTTACATTATACGGGGCGAATCTTGACATGTTTTGATGTTCTGTGTAAACTAGGTTGTAAAGGCTTTTCACTTAACAAGGGGGAAACGGCGATGCTTGAAAAAACAACACGCATGAATTACCTGTATGATTTTTATCAGTCGTTGTTAACACCAAAGCAGCGTAGCTATATGTCCCTTTATTATTTAGATGATTTTTCCCTTGGAGAAATTGCTGAAGAGTATGACGTAAGCCGGCAAGCAGTATATGATAACATTAAACGTACAGAAAATATGCTTGAGGAATATGAGGAGAAGCTGTCATTACTTCAGAAATTCCAAGAGCGTAATCAACTACTTGCGAAGGTTAAGGAACAGCTTGCATCAGACACTCCTTCAAAACAGGAGCTACTCGAGGCAATTGACGATATTGAAAAATTAGATTAGGGGGCGGCAAAAGGAATGGCATTTGAAGGATTAGCCGACCGACTGCAAAATACAATCCAAAAAATCCGCGGAAAAGGTAAAGTATCAGAAGCGGATGTTAAGGAAATGATGCGTGAAGTACGTCTTGCCCTATTAGAGGCTGACGTTAACTTTAAAGTAGTAAAGGATTTTGTAAAAAAGGTTAGTGAGCGTGCCCAAGGCCAAGAGGTATTAAAAAGCCTAACACCAGGACAGCAAGTTATAAAAGTTGTACAAGAAGAATTGACCGAGCTCATGGGCGGGGAGCAAAGTAAAATTGCCGTTTCTAATCGTCCGCCAACCGTCATTCTAATGGTTGGTTTGCAGGGTGCAGGTAAAACAACAACAACTGGAAAGCTTGCCAATCTGCTTCGGAAAAAGTACAATCGCAAACCAATGCTTGTTGCAGCAGATATTTACCGTCCTGCAGCGATCAAACAGCTTGAAACCCTTGGAAAGCAGCTTGGAATGCCTGTTTTTTCGCTTGGTGATCAGGTAAGTCCAGTTGAAATTGCAAGACAAGGGATTGCAAAAGCAAAGGAAGAGCACCATGACTATGTTTTAATCGATACAGCAGGTCGACTGCATATTGATGAAACGCTAATGGATGAGCTTAAGCAAATTAAGGAACTTTCCAAGCCTGATGAAATATTCCTGGTAGTTGATGCTATGACCGGACAAGATGCTGTGAATGTAGCACAAAGCTTTAATGAAACGCTAGGTCTTACAGGTGTTGTTTTAACTAAATTAGATGGGGATACCCGTGGTGGTGCCGCTCTTTCCATCCGTTCTGTAACCAATACGCCGATAAAATTTGTCGGTCTTGGGGAAAAAATGGATGCTTTGGAACCATTCCATCCTGAGCGAATGGCTTCAAGGATACTGGGAATGGGCGATGTTCTTACTTTAATCGAAAAAGCGCAGGCAAATGTCGATGAAGAAAAGGCGAAAGAGCTAGAAAAGAAGATGCGAACAGCTTCTTTTACCCTAGACGATTTTCTCGATCAGCTTGGACAGGTTCGTAATCTTGGTCCGCTTGATGAATTGTTAAAAATGATGCCAGGTGCGAATAAAATCAAAGGCTTAAACAATGTCCAAATTGATGAGAAGCAAATTTCTCATGTCGAAGCCATCATTCAATCGATGACAAAGGAAGAGAAAATCAACCCTGAAATCATCAACGCCAACCGTCGTAAACGGATTGCGAAGGGGAGTGGCACATCTGTCCCTGATGTCAATCGTCTTCTAAAGCAATTTGAAGACATGAAGAAAATGATGAAGCAAATGACAAATATGCAGCAAAAAGGCAAGAAAAAAGGTGGCTTTAAGCTTCCATTTAATCCATTTGGTTGATTAAAACAGCCAAATATTAGGTGTTAAGAAAAAACACTTTACAAACTTTTTATTCATTGGTAATATATTATCTTGTGTGAAACTATTCGGAGGTGCTTATTTAAAATGGCAGTAAAAATTCGCTTAAAACGTATGGGAGCTAAAAAATCTCCTTTCTATCGTATCGTAGTTGCAGATTCTCGTTCACCACGTGATGGACGTTACATTGAAGTAGTTGGAACATACAATCCAGTTGCTCAACCAGCAGTAGTAGAAATCAATGAAGAGTTAGCTCTTAAATGGTTACAAACAGGTGCAAAACCTTCTGATACAGTTCGTAACCTTTTCTCTAATCAAGGCGTTATGGAAAAATTCCATAATGTTAAGAACAGCAAGTAATATTAGATTCCTATGAAGCAACTAATCGAAACTATCGTAAAGCCCCTAGTTGATTTTCCGGACGACGTCGTCGTTGACGTATTAGAAGAGGATCAACGCGTGACCTATAAGCTTTCTGTTAACAAGACCGATATGGGAAAGGTAATTGGAAAGCAGGGGCGCGTTGCTAAGGCAATCAGAACAGTAGTCTACGCAGCAGGATCAACACAACAGAAGAAGATTTTTTTAGAAATCACAGAATGAGGAGGGGCATCCCTCCTCTTTTCGTATATACAATTATGGTTAATATGTTTCATTGGATTTCTTTTTAAAACAGGGCTTTGTTAAAGAACGTTGTGGATTTTGGAGCAAACTGTTGTTTGGAGTGGAAGGTGCGAGACTCCTGCGGGAGAAGGTGTCTCGGGAGACCCCACAGGCGCTAAAGCGCCGAGGAGGCTCCCGGAACTCCCCGCTGGGTCGCTGAGCACCTGGAACGGAAAACAACAGCCAAATTTAACAAAGCCTAAAAAAGATATAGCAAGGCGTTTTGGGAGGCGCTCGCATGAAACTACTGCAAACTGTTGTGATCAAGCAAGTTTTAACAGAAGAAAGCAAAGCAGAACTATTCGAAAAATACCACTCAAAAAAACTTCAGCTACAAAAAGAATGTGACCAGCTTCGGTTTGAATTAAAGAAACTTGAAAAAACAAAAAAATTCCAAACCACAGGGCTAATAAAGCATTTTGATAAAGAAATCCAATCCCGAAAAGAAAAAATTAAGTTAGCTGATTTTCAAATTGAACAATTACATAACCTACCATTAGGAAGCGAACTAAAGGAACGTGAAGTACAAGCAGTTGTCGACGTCGAGGTTGGGGACAATTGGGATGAGTTCCTAACTGGATCAACGATTATCATTAAAGATGGTGTTGTTTCGGAAATAAGAGAGAGGTGAAAATGTACAAATGGAAAAATGGTTTAATGTTGGAAAAATCGTTAATACCCATGGCATTAAGGGCGAAGTTCGAGTAATCTCCAAAACGGATTTTGCTGAAAAAAGGTACAAGCCAGGTAATCATTTGTTTTTATTTTTGGATGGGTCACAGGAGCCGCTAGAACTCATTGTAAAGGCTCATCGTGTTCACAAAAACTTCGATTTGCTAACATTTGAAGGCTACGAAAATGTGAATGAAGTTGAGAAACTAAAAAATGCGATTATTAAGGTACCTGAAAACCAACTAGGTGAACTAGATGAAGGCGAATTTTATTTTCATGAAATCGTTGGATGTTTAGTGTTCACTGTTCATGGTGAAGAAATTGGAAAAGTAACCGAAATATTAACTCCTGGTGCAAACGATGTCTGGGTAATCAAACCTAAAAATGGTGGTCGGGATATCTTAATTCCGTATATCGAACAAATTGTTAAAAAAGTAGATGTGAAAGAAAAAATCATTTTGATTCAGCCAATGGAAGGGCTTTTGTCATGATGAAAATCGACGTTCTAACCCTTTTTCCAGAAATGTTTTCTGGCGTTTTCTCACAATCTATTTTAAAAAAGGCCCAAGAAAGCGGTGCTGTTACATACAATGCTGTAAATTTCCGTCAGTTCGCAGATAATAAACATCAAACTGTGGATGATTATCCATATGGTGGCGGAGCTGGAATGGTCTTAAAGCCGCAGCCAATTTTTGATGCAGTCGATGCGCTTTCAAAAAGCAGAGTGGAGGATACAAAAGCTCCACGTGTCATTTTGCTTTGTCCACAAGGAGAACGTTTTAACCAGAAAAAAGCAGAAGAGCTGGCAAAGGAAGAGCATCTCATTTTCATCTGTGGACATTACGAGGGCTACGATGAAAGAATTCGGGAGCATGTCATTACCGACGAAATTTCGATTGGGGATTATGTACTAACCGGTGGAGAGCTAGGGGCAATGGTCATTATTGATAGTGTCGTGCGCCTTCTACCAGGAGTACTAGGGAATGAAGAATCTCATCAACAGGATTCCTTCAGTACCGGCTATCTTGAACATCCGCACTATACAAGACCAGCTGATTTTCGTGGCTTAAAGGTTCCTGGACGTTTTAATGTCTGGGAATCATCGTCTTATTGAAGAGTGGAGAAAGCGTGAATCTTTGCGACGGACCTATATAAGGCGACCTGACCTGCTCGATCATATTGAGCTAACTGATGAACAGAAAAAATGGCTTGCTGAATTCGAAAAACAATCACACTAGCTATTGCAGATGCTTAGCATTTATGATAAGATAATTTTTGTGACTTGGGCTGTAAAGCCTATTGTCTTGATAACGATGTTCCGCTGCAATCATAAAAAGGAATGTAAGAGCATCTGTGGGAGGAGTTGAATACGATGCAACAATTAATTAATGATATCACAAAAGAACAACTTCGTTCTGATCTTCCATCGTTCCGTCCTGGTGATACTGTACGTGTTCACGTAAAAGTTATCGAGGGTACTCGCGAGCGTGTACAGATTTTTGAAGGTGTTGTGATTAAGCGTCGTGGTGGTGGAATTAGCGAAACTTTTACAGTACGTAAGATTTCTTACGGTGTAGGCGTTGAGCGTACATTCCCTGTACACACACCAAAAATTGCGAAGCTTGAAGTTCTACGTCGCGGTAAAGTACGCCGTGCGAAACTTTATTACCTACGTAATCTTCGTGGTAAAAAAGCTCGTATCAAAGAAATTCGTTAATAGCAAAAAACAGGGGCTTGGGATTCTTCAAGCCCCTATTTTTGTAGTAAAATAAAAAAATAACATCTAAAGGATTAAATTATTGTTAAAAAAATTAATCCCCCGTGTTAATTATTTCTATCTTATGTAAAATAATAAGTGCAGACATTTTTAGGTTGAGATTGGTGGGGAAAATAATGAAAAGAAAGAAAAATGAGCTTTGGGAATGGACTAAGGCATTAGTGATCGCAGTTGTGTTAGCAGCAATAATTCGTAGCTTTTTATTTGCGCCGATTGTGGTCGATGGCTTATCAATGATGCCGACACTTCATAACCAAGATCGTATGATTGTAAATAAATTCAGTTATCGATTTGGAGAACCTAATCGCTTCGATATCATCGTCTTCCATGCTCCTGAAGGCAAGGATTACATAAAGCGTGTAATTGGTCTCCCAGGTGATGAAATTGAGTACAAGGATGATACTCTTTACGTAAATGGGAAAGCCTATGAAGAACCTTATTTAGATGAATACAAAAAAGCTGTCATAGACGGACCGCTGACAGAACCTTTTACATTAGAAGAAAAAATCGGTAAAAAGAAGGTTCCAGAAGGGGAACTGTTTGTAATGGGTGACAATCGCCGCTACAGTAAAGACTCCAGACACATTGGCACCATCCCAATGGAAAAAGTACTCGGCAATACGAACATTCTTTACTGGCCAATTAAGGACATGCAGATCGTTGATTAATAGCAATGTATGCGGAAGACGCTTATCATGAGTGAAAATGGACAGGCAAACCGAAAAGGTGAGCTTGTCCAATGTTATTTTTAATAAGAAGGCTGTGCGAAAGAAAGTTATTGATTTTTGAGCAATCTACGTGGATTGGTGCGGGAATTAATAGATAATTTTTGCACAGCTAATATGAAAAAGGGGTGACAGATATGACGATTCAATGGTTCCCGGAACATATGGCAAAAGCCCGTCGCGAAGTAACTGAAAAACTAAAACTAGTTGACATTATTTTTGAGTTAGTTGATGCACGTATTCCGTACTCGTCGAGAAACCCGATGATTGATGAAATCATTCAGCATAAACCAAGATTGGTATTATTAAATAAAGCCGATATGGCCGATAAGGAAATCACTAATCAATGGATTCATTATTTTAAGGAAAATGGAATTGAAGCACTGGCGATAAACTCTCAGGCTGGAATTGGTATGAAAGAAATCGTTGTTGCAGCGAAAAAAATCCTTAGTGAGAAGTTTGATCGTATGCGGGCTAAGGGCATTAAGCCTCGGGCTATTCGTGCCATGATTGTCGGAATTCCTAATGCGGGAAAATCAACACTCATCAACCGACTCGCGAAAAAGAACATAGCCAAAACAGGGAATACACCTGGGGTAACAAAAGCCCAACAATGGATTAAAGTTGGAAGAGAGCTAGAGCTCCTTGACACGCCAGGAATTCTTTGGCCGAAATTCGAGGATCAAGAGGTTGGTTTGAAGTTAGCTGTAACTGGAGCCATAAAGGATACATTATTAAATATGCATGATATTTCAGAGTTTGCCTTGCGTTATATGGAAAAAACCTATCCAGACCGCCTGCGTGATCGGTTCAAGCTTGAAACCGTTCCTGAGGACACCATTGAGCTTTTTAATACGATCGGCAAAGCTCGCGGCTGCTTAGTTGGCGGCGGTGAGGTTGACTACGATAAAGTGGCTGAATTGGTTATACGTGAGATTCGCCTCGAAAAGCTTGGCCATCTATCATTTGAAAAGCCTAGCGACCTGCTAGTAGAAGAAGAAGAATCAAATCCCGAGTAAAGCGCGGGTTTGATTCTTTTTTTTTGCGTATATTTCTTTACTGGGGCGCATGCGCGATTTCATGAGCATTTCTTATCAACTCCCTTTCCTTTTTCTAACAAATTCTATATTACGAGCGAAACCCCTCTTTTTTTAGTATAATAAATTCTATGCGATTGTGATAAAAATCAACCAATTCACAACCAACACTATGGATCTGTAACATACATTTACTATTTTTCAATAATCAGGAGAGTCCGATGAAAAAGTTAACAATAGCACAAATAGAAGAACAGCTTAAACAACTTCATGAAGATGACACCGAAGCGCTTGCTACATTCATGGAAGATGAGCGTAAGGGCGTACAACAGCTCGTTGCAAAATGGAAAAGGCAAAAGGAGCAGGAAAGAAAAGCACATCAAAAATTTTTCGACATGAGTCAGTATGAGCAAAAGCATCGCCAAAGTGGTTATCAATTGATTGCTGGGATTGATGAAGTGGGGCGCGGTCCACTAGCAGGTCCTGTTGTGGCAGCGGCAGTTATATTACCAGACAATTTCTATCTACCAGGAATTGATGACTCAAAAAAATTATCAGAGCAGAAACGAGAGGAATTTTTCGCTTGTATTCAAGCTGAGGCGATTGCTGTCAGTATTGGCATGATATCAGCAGAAGAGATTGACAGGATTAATATTTATGAAGCCACAAAAAAAGCGATGCTTACAGCAGTTGCAGGGCTTAACCCAAAGCCTGACTTTCTCCTAATCGATGCGATGAAGCTCGTTACGCCGTATCCCTATGAAGCAATTATTAAAGGTGATGCAAAGAGTATTTCGATTGCTGCTGCTTCGATTATCGCAAAAGTAACGAGAGATCGATTAATGAAAGAACTTTCACTGACGTACCCACAATACGGCTTTGAGAGCAATATGGGATATGGTACGAAGGAGCATCTAGCAGGGATAGAAAACCACGGGGTTACAATCTATCATCGTAAAAGTTTTTCGCCAATAAAAGACTACATAGAAAAATAGGAGAACCGTGTAGAAAGCTAGGAACTAGACTGAAAAAACCTGTCATTAAAGGAGATGCGCGTTTGCTTCTTTTCTATTCAATTCGACACAAATCGAAAATATCCACAAATTTTCCCAATATTATTAATATTAGGAATTTCAGAATTTTATAACAAATTTTAATATTTTGTGGTATATTGGTAGACATAGAAAGATAGTTTTTAATAAAATAAAAACACGCAGTCTATTTATGTGAGTTTGATAGGGGGATGGAAAATGAATATCCATGAGTATCAAGGGAAAGAAATCCTCAGACAATACGGGGTATCCGTACCGAATGGGAAAGTGGCTTTTTCAGTCGAAGAAGCAGTAGAAGCAGCAAAATCTCTAGAGACAAAAGTTTGTGTAGTTAAAGCTCAAATTCATGCTGGTGGCCGGGGTAAAGCTGGCGGAGTGAAGGTTGCAAAAAACCTTGATGAAGTGAGTACATATGCAAACGAAATTCTAGGAAAAACATTAGTAACACACCAAACTGGACCAGAAGGAAAAGAAGTAAAACGCTTACTTATTGAAGAAGGCTGCGACATTAAGAAAGAATACTATATTGGTTTAGTTTTAGATCGCGCAACTTCTCATGTAGTTTTAATGGCTTCAGAAGAAGGTGGAACAGAAATTGAGGAAGTTGCGGAGGCAACACCTGAAAAAATCTTTAAGGAAGAAATTGACCCAATCGTCGGCTTAACAGCTTTCCAAGCACGTCGTATTGCATTTAATATCAATATTCCTAAAGAACTTGTGAACCAGGCATGTAAATTTATGCAAGGCTTATATACAGCTTTTATAGAAAAAGATTGCTCAATTGCAGAAATTAATCCATTAGTTGTAACAGGCGATGGAAAGGTAATGGCACTTGATGCTAAATTAAATTTTGATGCCAATGCGCTTTATCGTCAAAAAGACGTGCTTGAATATCGTGATTTAGATGAAGAAGATGCAAAAGAAATTGAAGCATCTAAATATGACCTAAGCTATGTTTCCTTAGATGGTAACATCGGTTGTATGGTTAACGGTGCAGGTCTAGCAATGTCGACAATGGATATTATCAAGTATTACGGCGGTGAACCGGCGAACTTCTTAGATGTTGGGGGCGGTGCTACAGCCGAGAAAGTAACAGAAGCATTTAAAATCATCCTTTCTGATCCAAACGTCAAAGGTATTTTTGTAAACATCTTTGGCGGCATTATGAAATGTGATGTGATTGCAACGGGTGTAGTGGAAGCTGCGAAACAAGTTGGGCTTAGTGTACCACTGGTTGTGCGTTTGGAAGGTACAAACGTTGACCTTGGTAAAAAACTTCTTGGTGAGTCTGGCTTAAATATTATTGCAGCGGAATCGATGGCCGATGGAGCACAAAAAATCGTTTCCTTAGTGACGAAATAGGATTAGGAAGGGAGAATTTACGTGAGCGTATATATCAATAAAGATACAAAGGTCATTGTTCAAGGTATCACTGGATCAACCGCATTATTTCATACAAAGCAAATGCTTGAATATGGTACGAAGATTGTAGGAGGCACAACTCCTGGTAAAGGCGGAACGGAAGTTGAGGGTGTTCCAGTATTTAATACAGTTAAAGAGGCTGTCCAGGTAACTGGTGCAACCGCTTCCGTTATTTATGTTCCTGCTCCATTTGCAGCAGATGCTATTTTAGAGGCTGTAGAAGCAGAGCTGGAGCTTGTCATTTGTATTACTGAACATATTCCGGTGTTAGATATGGTAAAAGTAAAACGGTATATGGAAGGAAAGAAAACACGTTTAGTTGGTCCAAACTGCCCAGGTGTGATTACACCTGATGAGTGTAAAATTGGGATTATGCCAGGCTACATTCATACTAAAGGTCATGTAGGTGTTGTATCCCGTTCTGGAACATTAACTTATGAAGCTGTGCATCAATTATCACAAGCTGGAATTGGTCAATCCACAGCTGTTGGAATCGGTGGAGACCCTGTTAATGGGACAAACTTTATCGATGTTTTAAGTGCTTTTAACGAAGACCCTGAAACATATGCAGTGATTATGATTGGTGAAATCGGTGGTACTGCTGAAGAAGAAGCTGCACAGTGGGTGAAAGAGAATATGACAAAGCCTGTTGTTGGCTTTATTGGCGGTCGCACAGCGCCTCCAGGGAAGCGTATGGGCCATGCTGGTGCCATCATTTCTGGTGGTAAGGGAACAGCTGATGAAAAAATCCGTGTCATGAATGAATGTGGAATTAAAGTAGCTGATACGCCATCGGTTATGGGTGAAACATTAATCGAGGTTCTAAAAGAAAAGGGATTATACGATAAGTGTCGAACACATTATATAGAAGAAACTAAAAGCAAATAGGCTTAGCCTATTTGCTTGTTGATGAGCTACCATTATAATAAGTCCCTCTGTTTTTGAGGGACTTTATCCTCATGAAGAATGTTCCTCTACACTACACCCCCTTATAAATGATTGGTAGACCAACTCCCTATTCGAATTTTTTGTGAACGTTTTCACTAGGAGGAATTTTTATGGATTCATTAAAGACAAAGCTATTGTTACTCCATCATTGGAGAGGACTTGGATGGACATCAATCTATAAAATTTTGAAACACAGCCCTTCTCTTTCTTCCATTCATCAGTTTACAATAGCTGAACTCCAAAGTATTGTTAATCTCCCAGCTCGTAGTACTCCTCAACGAGATCTTCAAACGAACTCCACTCTCAACCTCATTAACGGATATGAACAAAATGGAATTTTCCCCATAACCATTTTTGAAGATCTTTATCCCAAAATGCTAAAGGAAACGTACCAGCCCCCTTGGGTTCTCTATGCAAAAGGGAATGTGGATTTGCTAAATAAGCCAAAAAAATTAGCAGTTGTTGGCGCTAGGAAAGCAACGCCTTATGGAAAAATGGCGATTGATCTTCTATTTCCAGAGCTCTTGGCACATGATTTTGTGATTGTTAGTGGTTTGGCTAAAGGAATAGATGCACACAGTCATGAAATGGCAATGAAATTCAGTGGAAAAACGATTGGGGTCATTGCCGGAGGCTTTCACCATCTTTATCCAAAGGAGAATCAGCAGCTTGCAGATAAAATGGTTGAACAGCACCTCCTTCTATCGGAGTATCCACCACATACACGACCAGAAAAATGGCATTTTCCATTAAGAAACCGGATTATTAGCGGAATGAGCGTTGGAACGCTCGTAGTAGAAGCAGAAAAGAAGAGTGGGTCATTAATTACAGCAAATTACGCAGTAAACGAGGGGAGAGAGGTGTTTGCCATTCCAGGTAGCATTTTAAACCCTCAATCAATGGGGACAAATGAGTTGATTCAACAAGGTGCAAAGCTGGTCAAAACAGCTGAAGATATCATAAATGAGCTATCATATTAAATGGTTGGAATGGATTAAGGAGATTTGTCGTATAATTCATAAAAATATTTTTTTTTAATTATTTTTTCGAAAAAGGTTGAAATTATTGCCAATCTGTTATACATTTTGCAACAGATGTTCGTTCACAAATTTTTATTTTCGATTACCGAATGAAAACGGTTTCTTTTGTTATCCGTTGACAAACTTAATTTTTTTGTTCAATAATAGTGATTAATTTAAATAACAAATCGGATTCTTTAATGAATGTACTAAAATTTCTTTGAATAATCCCTCTTAAGGAGGACTACTGAATGTCAGACTATCTTGTAATCGTTGAGTCACCTGCTAAGGCGAAAACGATTGAACGGTATCTTGGAAAAAAATATAAAGTAAAAGCATCGATGGGACATGTTCGTGATTTGCCGAAAAGTCAAATGGGTGTATATAAAGAGGACAACTTTGCGCCTAAATACATAACAATTCGTGGAAAAGGTCCTGTTTTAAAAGAATTAAAAACGGCGGCTAAAAAAGCAAAGAAAATTTATCTCGCAGCTGACCCCGACAGAGAAGGGGAAGCGATTGCTTGGCATTTAGCCCACAGCTTAGATGTTGATGTTAATAGTGATTGTCGAGTTGTGTTCAATGAGATTACAAAGGATGCAATTACCGAATCGTTCAAACATCCACGACCTATTAATATGGATTTGGTCGATGCTCAACAAGCGCGTCGTGTCCTGGATCGATTAGTTGGCTATAATATTAGCCCGCTTTTATGGAAAAAGGTCAAGAAGGGCTTAAGTGCAGGTCGTGTTCAATCGGTCGCTGTTAGCTTGATTATCGATCGTGAGAAGGAAATTAAAGATTTTATTCCCGAAGAATATTGGACAATATCGGCTGAATTTTTAAAAGGAAATGAAGCCTTTGAAGCGACGTTCTACGGTATTGGTCAAGAAAAGGTCGAGCTAAGGTCTGAGGAAGATGTGAAAAACGTCCTTGGAAAACTGAAAGGAAATAAGTTTACGGTCGAGTCGGTAACGAAAAAGGAGCGCAAACGTAATCCTGCAGTACCGTTTACAACATCCTCTTTACAGCAGGAAGCAGCAAGAAAATTGAACTTCCGTACGAAGAAAACGATGATGTTGGCCCAACAATTATATGAGGGAATTGACCTCGGTAAAGAAGGGACAGTCGGGTTAATTACATACATGAGAACGGACTCAACCCGCGTTTCTGAAGTAGCTCAGAAGGAAGCAGCTGAATACATTCAGGCAACGTATGGAGATGCATTTCTCCAAGTAGAAAAGCGTAAAGAAAAGAAGTCAACCAATGCCCAGGATGCACACGAAGCGATTCGTCCTACGAGCACACTCAAGGAACCTTCTAGTTTAAAAGAATTTTTATCAAGAGACCAGCTTAGATTATATAAATTAATTTGGGAGCGCTTTGTAGCTAGTCAGATGGCACCTGCCGTGATGGATACAATGAGTGTTGATTTAAAAAATGGTGATATTGTCTTCAGAGCAACAGGCTCCAAGGTTAAATTCCCTGGATTTATGAAGGTGTATGTTGAAGGGACAGATGACCAGACGGAAGAACGGGAAAAAATGCTTCCAGACATACAAGAACAAGACAAGGTGCTGAAAAAGGATATTGACCCGAAACAGCATTTTACGCAGCCGCCGCCAAGATACACGGAGGCGAGGTTAGTCAAAACGCTTGAAGAACTGGGAATTGGCCGCCCATCGACTTATTCTCCAACGCTGGATACGATTCAAAAACGTGGATATGTTGCTTTAGATAACAAGCGGTTTGTACCAACCGAATTGGGAGAAATCGTGAATGAGTTGATCAGCGAATTCTTTCCAGAAATATTAAATGTTGATTTTACCGCGCTAATGGAACAAAATCTTGACAATATCGAAGAAGGTAAAATAAACTGGGTTAAGTTGATTGATGCATTCTATCAGGATTTTGAAAAGCATCTTGAAAAAGCCGAATTGGAAATGCAGCAAGTAGAAATAAAAGATGAACCTGCTGGTGAGGATTGTGAATTATGCCAAAGCCCAATGGTGTTTAAAATGGGACGCTATGGTAAATTTATGGCATGCAGCAATTTTCCTGACTGTCGAAATACAAAGCCGATTGTAAAAGATATAGGTGTGAAATGCCCGAACTGCAAAGATGGCAATATTATTGAGCGTAAAAGCAAAAAGAAGCGCATTTTTTATGGTTGCGATCAATATCCTAGCTGTGAGTTTCTATCTTGGGATAAACCAATCCCTCGAAATTGTCCAAAATGTGAAAGTTTATTAGTGGAGAAGAAGCTTAAAAAGGGTGTCCAAGTTCAGTGTATCCAATGTGATTACAAAGAGGAGCAACAAAAATAAAAAGGGTGAGCTTAGAGCTCACTCTTTTATATTGATTTTTTAATTATTGGTTACTTACAATGTTGATTGGAGCAGAAGGCACAAGACTCCTGAGAAATCATTTTAAACAACCAAATAATTGAATGAATCTTTTTTTGAAATGAACCGTATGGATAGATGCAATATGGAAAGGATTGTGGGTAAAGTAATAAAAGATTTTTCTCCTCCTCATAATTGTTGTATTATAAAAAGCGGTGATTTTCCTACATATATCCACAGGGGGCTAAAAATATGGAAGTAACAGTAAATGTGATAGGCGCTGGTCTTGCCGGAAGTGAAGCGGCATGGCAATTAGCCAAACGAGGAATAAAGGTACGATTGTTTGAGATGAGACCAGTAAAGCAAACACCTGCCCATCATACCGATAAATTTGCCGAGCTAGTTTGTAGTAATTCATTACGTGCTAATACACTTACCAATGCTGTTGGTGTTTTAAAAGAAGAAATGCGGATTTTGGATTCCATTATTATTGGTTCAGCAGATGCGTGCGCTGTTCCAGCGGGTGGAGCATTAGCTGTGGATCGGCATGAATTTGCTGCAAGAGTGACGGACCAAGTAAAAAATCATCCAAATGTTACGGTTATCCATGAGGAAGTAACAGAAATTCCAGAGGGGCCAACCGTTATTGCCACAGGTCCATTAACAAGTGAGGCATTGTCACAAAAGCTTAAAGAATTGACTGGTGAAGATTATTTATATTTCTACGATGCAGCTGCACCTATTCTGGAAAAAGACAGCATAAATATGGATAAGGTGTATTTAAAATCACGTTATGATAAAGGAGAGGCTGCTTATTTAAACTGCCCAATGACGGAGGAGGAATTCAATCGTTTTTATGAGGCGTTAATTGATGCAGAAACGGTTCCATTAAAAGAATTTGAGAAGGAAATATTCTTCGAGGGCTGCATGCCAATTGAGGTTATGGCTAATCGCGGAAAGAAAACGATGCTGTTTGGACCAATGAAGCCAGTCGGCTTAGAGGATCCACGCACAGGAAAAAGACCCTTTGCAGTTGTCCAGCTAAGACAGGATGACGCAGCAGGAACACTTTATAACATTGTTGGTTTCCAAACGCATTTAAAATGGGGACCGCAAAAAGAAGTGATTCAATTAATACCTGGTTTAGAGCAAGCCGAAATTGTTCGATATGGTGTGATGCATCGTAATACATTCATGAACTCACCAAAGGTATTAAATGCAACCTATCAATTTAAAACAAGAAGTGATTTGTTCTTCGCAGGACAAATGACAGGGGTTGAAGGGTATGTTGAGTCAGCTGCAAGTGGATTAATTGCGGGATTGAATGCAGCAAGATACGTTATGGGGCAAGAGACAGTAGAGTTTCCACCGGAAACGGCGATTGGCAGTATGGCTCATTATATTACAACAGCCAATCCGAAAAGATTCCAACCGATGAATGCAAACTTTGGATTATTTCCAGAACTGCCAGAGAAGATCAGAGGGAAAAAAGAAAGATATGAAAAGCATGCAACAAGAGCCTTAGAAACAATTCAGAACTTTGTGAAAAGTTTGTAAAGTTTCTTGTAATGCCCTATTTATTATGATAATATTTAGTAGCCCTTGTGAGGTGGCTAAATTGACGAGAAATGTGAACGTTTCAGTACAGTTATTTATTGAATATTTACAAATCGAGAAAAATTCTTCAGAATATACAATTGAACATTATCAGCGTGATATTAGAGAATTCTTTATGTTCATGTCTGAGCAAGCAATTGAAAGCTTAAATGCAGTCCAATATGCGGATATTCGCCTGTATTTAACTATGCTTTATGATAAAAAGCTTGCTCGTAAAACAGTGGCAAGAAGAATCTCCTGTTTACGAAGCTTTTATAAATTTTTGCTTCGGGAAGAAATGGTTGATCATAATCCTTTTTCTTTAGTCTCAACCCCAAAAATGGAAAAGCGAATTCCTTCTTTTTTTTACGAATCAGAACTGGACGAACTTTTCAAAGCGTGTGACGATTCGACTCCGCTTGGGCAGAGAAACAAAGCATTATTGGAGCTTTTGTACGCAACTGGTATTCGCGTTAGTGAAATTTGCCATATAAAATTGAAGGATTTAGATATGTTCGTTTCTACTGTCCTTGTTCATGGAAAAGGAAAAAAGCAAAGGTATGTGCCATTTGGCAGCTTTGCTCATGAGGCTTTAGAACAATATATACATCATGAGAGACAACAAATTCTTTCAAGCAATAAAAAAGATCATGATACTTTATTTGTGAATTTTCGAGGTGGTCCTTTGACTACCCGCGGTGTCCGAACCATTTTAAACAACTTAATGGATAAATCGGCTTTAAATGGAAAAATTCATCCGCACATGCTACGTCATACCTTTGCCACACATCTTTTAAACAATGGTGCTGATATGCGTACAGTTCAAGAACTGTTAGGCCATTCATTTTTATCATCGACCCAAATATATACACATGTTACAAAAGAATTTCTACGGAATACGTATATGTCTCATCATCCTAGAGCATAAGCTCAGGCGAAAGGGGATTGTTACATGTCTCAAATACATGCAACGACTATTTTTGCAGTTCACCATCATGGAAAATGTGCTATGGCTGGTGATGGTCAAGTTACATTTGGTAATGCAGTAGTGATGAAACACACAGCGCGAAAAGTAAGAAAACTGTTTAATGGAAAAGTAATTGCTGGTTTTGCAGGTTCTGTAGCAGATGCCTTTTCGTTGTTTGAAATGTTTGAAATCAAGCTTGAAGAGTATAATGGAAATCTTCAAAGGGCAGCAGTTGAATTAGCCAAGCAATGGCGAAGCGATAAAGTCCTTCGGCGTTTAGAGGCTATGCTCATTGTCATGAATGAGCATGATTTGCTGCTAATCTCAGGTACAGGTGAAGTGATTGAGCCAGATGATGGAATACTGGCGATTGGTTCTGGTGGCAATTATGCACTGGCTGCTGGTCGTGCATTAAAAAAATATACTGGTGACCATTTAACGGCAAAAGAAATCGCGCGTTCCGCCTTGGAAATTGCATCTGAAATATGTGTTTATACTAATGACAATATTATTGTTGAAGAGCTTTAAACGAAAGGAGACTAGATTAAATGGGAAAAACAATGAATTTAACCCCTCGTCAAATCGTTGAAAGACTTGATCAATATATCGTCGGACAAAAGGACGCAAAGAAAGCGGTTGCTGTTGCTCTAAGAAATCGCTATCGCCGTAACTTACTGTCTGAGCAGCTTCGTGAGGAAATAGTTCCGAAAAATATCTTAATGATTGGTCCTACTGGGGTCGGTAAGACAGAAATCGCACGAAGAATGGCTAAACTAGTCGGGGCACCATTTATTAAGGTTGAGGCTACAAAATTTACCGAAGTAGGGTATGTGGGCCGTGACGTTGAATCAATGGTTCGAGACTTAGTTGAAACCTCTGTTCGCCTTGTCAAAGAGGAGAAAATGATAAAAGTAAAGGACCGTGCTGAGGAAAATGCTAACCGTAGATTAATTGACTTACTGGTTCCAACGGCTAAAAAGTCATCAACCTACAAGAATCCGCTCGAAATGTTGTTCGGTGGAGGCAATTCTTCACAGTCAGATCAAAACGATCATGATTCTGTTGAAGAAGAATCAAATTTCGAAAAGCGGAAATCCGTCCAAGAAAAACTTGCAGCAGGCAGTCTTGAGAATGAAGTCGTATCAGTTGAAGTAGAAGAACAACAGCCATCAATGTTTGACATGCTTCAAGGCTCTGGCATGGAGCAAATGGGAATGAATATGCAGGATGCATTAAGCAATTTAATGCCAAAGCGCCGAAAAAAACGGAAGCTTACAGTTAGTGAGGCACGTAAAGTATTAACTAATGAAGAAGCTCAGAAATTGATTGACATGGATGAAGTGACAACTGAAGCTGTTCGGCGTGCTGAACAAACAGGAATCATCTTCATTGATGAAATCGATAAAATTGCTAGTAAGAATAATGGTGGATCTTCTGCCGATGTTTCGAGGGAAGGCGTCCAGCGTGATATCCTTCCTGTAGTTGAGGGTTCAACGGTTGTGACCAAATATGGTTCGGTAAAAACCGATTATATATTATTCATTGCTGCCGGTGCCTTTCATATGGCAAAGCCATCAGATTTAATTCCAGAATTACAAGGGCGTTTCCCGATTCGGGTAGAGCTGACAAAATTAACGGTTGATGATTTTGTAAAGATTTTAATCGAACCAGATAATGCCTTAACTAAACAATATCAAGCATTATTGGAAACAGAAGGTATACAAATTGAATTTTCTGACGATGCTATTCGTAAGATTGCAGAAGTGGCATTTGAAGTGAATCAAGACACAGATAATATTGGAGCAAGACGGTTACACACGATCCTTGAAAAGCTTCTAGAAGATTTATCTTTTGAAGCACCAGATATTACGTTGGAGAAAATCGCGATTACACCTCAATACGTTGAAGAAAAACTCGGCGCCATTTCTAGAGATAAAGATTTAAGTCAATTTATCCTTTAACAAGGTAAAAATCAATTAGGTGCAACAACCTAATAGGTTAAATAGAGAAAAATACAACAAAATATGATGTTTGTTCGAAGCACATAGGAGGAAGAATTAATGGAGTTATTAACTAGAACAAGAACAATCAACGCAATGCTACAAAGAGCTGCAGGGAAACCTGTAAACTTCAAGGAAATGGCCGAAACATTACGAAATGTTATTGAAGCAAACGTATTTGTGGTTAGTCGCCGTGGTAAATTATTAGGTTTTGCTATTAAGCAATCAATCGAGAATGATCGTATGAAAAAGATGCTTGAAGATCGTCAATTTCCTGAAGACTATACAAAAAGTCTTTTCAATATTCAAGAAACTTCTTCAAATATTGATATTGAAAGTGAATATACAGCTTTTCCAGTTGAAAACAAGTCATTATTTAATGCTGGTTTAACAACAATCGTTCCGATTATCGGCGGTGGAGAGCGCTTAGGAACTTTAATCCTTTCACGCTTAGAAGAGCAATTCCATGATGATGATTTAATCCTTGCAGAATATGGTGCAACAGTTGTTGGAATGGAAATTCTTCGTGAGAAAGCTGAAGAGATTGAAGAAGAAGCTCGCAGCAAAGCAGTTGTTCAAATGGCAATTAGCTCACTATCTTATAGTGAATTAGAAGCAATTGAACATATTTTTGAAGAATTAAACGGAAATGAAGGCTTATTAGTAGCTTCTAAAATTGCAGATCGTGTTGGTATTACACGTTCCGTTATTGTTAATGCACTTCGTAAACTAGAAAGTGCTGGTGTCATTGAATCTCGTTCACTAGGAATGAAAGGAACTTACATAAAAGTTCTTAATGACAAATTTCTTGTTGAGCTTGAAAAATTAAAATCTAACTAATCCATCAAACCAAGTGACTATGACAGTCACTTGGTTTTTTAATAATTTTTTTATTGATAGACTAGTTTAACTTGATTGTCACTATCACTTATGCTATATTAGTTCATGGTGTTAATACACACGCTAACGGATTTAATCGGCAGGTGCTGTAATTTCAGTTTCCGATTAAAGATGAACTTAGCGGAGGAAAACAAAAACCTTTAGGAGGAAACAAAACATGTCAGTCATTTCTATGAAGCAATTGCTTGAAGCTGGTGTACACTTCGGACACCAAACTCGCCGTTGGAACCCAAAAATGAAGAAATATATCTTCACAGAGCGTAACGGCATCTACATCATCGACCTTCAAAAAACAGTTAAAAAGGTTGAAGAAGCTTACAACTTCGTTAAGGAGCTAGCTGGTAACGGCGGTAAAATCCTTTTCGTAGGTACTAAGAAACAAGCTCAAGATTCTGTTAAAGAAGAAGCAGCTCGTTCTGGTATGTACTTCGTTAACCAACGTTGGTTAGGTGGTACTTTAACAAACTTCGAAACAATCCAAAAGCGTATTGCTCGCTTAAAAGATATCGAAAGAATGTCAGAAGATGGTACTTTTGAAGTTCTTCCTAAAAAAGAAGTAGTTCAATTAAGAAAAGAACAAGAACGTTTAGAAAAGTTCCTTGGTGGTATTAAAGACATGAAGGGCCTTCCTGATGCATTGTTCATCATTGACCCTCGTAAAGAGCGTATTGCAGTAGCTGAAGCACATAAATTGAACATTCCAATCGTAGGTATCGTTGATACAAACTGTGATCCGGATGAAATCGATTATGTAATCCCAGCAAACGATGATGCAATCCGCGCTGTTAAACTTTTAACTGGTAAAATGGCAGATGCTATCCTTGAAGCTAAACAAGGTGAAGAAGTTACAGCTTAATTTTTCGTTTTAGTACTACTAGAAAAGGTGATAAGAGGGAGCACCCTTTATCACCTTTTTTTAAAGATAATAAGTCCTATCGTAAGTTTAGTAACACAAAAAATTGTAAAAAATAATACATAGTTATTATAAGGAGGAATTTTATTATGGCTATTACCGCTCAAATGGTAAAAGAACTTCGTGAAAAAACTGGTGCCGGCATGATGGATTGCAAAAAGGCCCTTACAGAAACTAATGGTGATATGGAAAAAGCAATCGATTTCCTACGTGAAAAAGGAATCGCAAAAGCTGCGAATAAATCTGACCGTATTGCTGCAGAAGGAATCACTTCAATCGTATCAGAAGGAAATGTAGCTGTTATCCTTGAAGTAAACTCTGAAACTGACTTCGTTGCGAAAAATGAAGGCTTCCAAGTTCTAGTTAAAGAATTAGGCCAACACCTTCTTAAAAACCAACCAGCATCAGTTGAAGAAGCTGAAGCTCAAACAATGGAAAACGGTGCAACTTTAGCTGACCATATCAATGCAGCAATTGCTAAAATTGGTGAAAAGCTAAGCCTACGTCGTTTCGCAGTTGTAACAAAAACAGATGCTGATGCATTTGGTGCTTACTTACATGCTGGCGGACGTATCGGCGTGTTAACTGTTCTTGAAGGAACTACTGAAGAAGCAGCTGCTAAAGATGTATCTATGCATATCGCAGCACTTAACCCTAAATACGTATCTCGTGATCAAGTGTCACAAGATGAAGTTGAGCGTGAGCGTCAAGTATTAACTCAACAAGCTCTTAACGAAGGCAAGCCAGAAAATATCGTTGCGAAAATGGTTGAAGGTCGTCTTGGCAAATACTTCGAAGACGTTTGTGTTCTTGACCAAACTTTCGTTAAAAACCCAGACCAAAAGGTTCGTCAATTTGTTGAATCTAAAGGTGCTACAATCCGTGAATTCGTACGCTATGAAGTAGGCGAAGGTATGGAAAAACGCGAAGACAACTTCGCTGAAGAAGTTATGAACCAAGTGAAAAAATAATGTTAAGCGTGATTTACTAGGCATATCTCCTAGCTAAATAAACATTCGCTTTAATGATTGTTATAGGGGACACAGTGTGTTCCCTATTTTTAAGAGGTAAAACTGTTAATACCTGATGTTGATTTTGTCTGCTAAGTTGATTGAAGCGGAAGGTGCGAGACTCCCCTGCGGAAAGGGAGCACCTGGAGCGGAAATCAACAAACAAATTTAAACACAGGTAAAAATTGAATTGCATACAATTGGAGGTTCTATGTTTTTATGAGCAGCCCTAAATATAAACGCGTAGTATTAAAATTAAGTGGTGAAGCATTAGCGGGTGATGCAGGTTTTGGAATTAATCCTGCTGTAATTAAGTCAATCGCAGATCAAGTAAAAGAGATTGCCGAATTAGGTGTGGAAGTAGCTGTTGTTGTTGGCGGTGGAAACATTTGGCGTGGCAAGATTGGCAGCGAGATGGGAATGGACCGAGCAACAGCAGATTATATGGGAATGCTAGCAACAGTGATGAACTCACTTGCACTGCAGGATAGCCTTGAGCAAGGTGGAATTGAAACCCGTGTTCAAACTTCCATCGAAATGCGACAAGTGGCAGAACCATACATTCGTCGTCGGGCAATCCGTCATTTAGAAAAGAAACGCGTTGTCATATTTGCAGCTGGTACGGGGAATCCATATTTCTCTACTGATACCACTGCTGCCTTACGTGCTGCTGAAATAGAAGCGGATGTAATCTTAATGGCAAAAAATAATGTTGATGGGGTATATTCTGCAGACCCTCGCATCGACAAAAATGCAAAAAAATACGATGAGTTGTCTTATCTAGATGTGCTGAAAGAAGGATTAGCAGTAATGGATTCCACAGCATCATCATTATGTATGGACAATGACATTCCATTAATTGTCTTCTCTATTATGGAAAAAGGAAATATTAAACGTGTCGTGACTGGTGAAACGATCGGAACGATTGTAAGGGGGAAATAATCATGCCAAAACAAGTTCTTGCTAACGCAAAAGAAAGAATGACAAAAGCCATTTCAGCTTATACGCGCGAGCTTGCTAGTATTCGTGCGGGTAGAGCCAATGCATCATTGCTTGATAGACTTTCAATTGATTATTACGGTGCGCCAACTCCTGTGAATCAGCTTGCCGGAATTTCTGTTCCCGAAGCTCGTCTTTTGGTTATCCAGCCTTATGATAAATCTGTCTTAGGGGACATTGAAAAAGCGATTTTAAAATCGGACCTTGGGTTAACACCTTCAAATGATGGAAATATTATTCGCTTAACGATACCTCAGTTAACAGAAGAACGTCGTAAAGAGCTTGTAAAGGTCATTAAAAAAGACTCTGAAGAAGCAAAAGTTGCGGTTCGTAACATACGACGTGATGCTAATGATGATCTGAAAAAGCTTGAAAAAGGCGGAGAAATTACTGAAGATGAACTTCGTGGCTACTCTGAGGATATTCAAAAACTAACAGATGATTATATTAGCAAAATTGACCAAATCACTAAAGAAAAAGAAAAAGAAGTTTTGGAAGTTTAATTAATTATTGACTTAAAGACATAAGACCCTCTTGTTATAGGGGGTTTTTTTTTAGTAATTTACTTCGGACATAAAAGGCTCAGACAAATCACCCTTTCTTATGACCCTTAATTCTGAAATTTGGTCCATGTACATACTCTTTTATAGAGATATCTTATTCTGTTTTTGGTATGATAAGAGCATGTGAATAATATGGTAATTACCTTCTATATCTTTCGGACTGCTAAAGTTTTTTGAGAAGATGAAGGTTCAGATTAATTTTTTTGGAGGAAGCTAACTTATGTTAAATAAAATAAAGCTGTGGAAGAATCAGCAGCACTCTTCCAGTCTCCGAGAGCGAATGGTACAAATTAAAGAACAGCCAGTTCCTTCACATGTAGCCATTATTATGGATGGTAATGGCAGATGGGCCAAAAAACGTGCCTTACCACGAGTAGCAGGTCATCATGAAGGAATGAAGGTCGTTCGGAAAATAACTAAATTAGCGAGCCAGATGGGGGTCAAAACCCTTACCCTATATGCGTTCTCAACTGAAAATTGGAAGCGTCCAAAAACAGAAGTTGATTATTTATTAAAACTTCCAGAAGAGTTTTTAGGTACTTTCTTACCAGAGCTTATCGAAGAAAATGTTAGAGTAACGATGATGGGGTACAAAGAAAATTTGCCTGGGCATACAACTAGAGCAATTGAAAAAGCAATGAATGAAACAAAGGAAAATACAGGACTAGTATTAAACTTTGCGTTGAACTATGGCAGCAGAGCCGAAATTGTTGATGCGGTTAAGCAGGTCTTAAATGATTGCCAAGATGGTATACTAAATAAAGAAGAATTGTCCGAAGAAATCTTTTCTTCTTATTTAATGACATCTAATATGTCTGACCCAGATTTATTAATACGGACAAGTGGGGAAATCCGACTAAGTAATTTTATGCTTTGGCAGCTTGCATATTCTGAATTTTGGTTTACAGAGGTTCTATGGCCAGATTTTGGTGAGGAGCATTTTGTCGAAGCTGTTGAAGCATACCAGAATCGTCAGCGAAGATTTGGAGGAGTGTAGTCACACTCTGAACATGAAAAGGTGTTGAAAAACTAAATGAAGCAGCGAATCGTAACAGCGGTTATTGCAGCAGCTATATTTTTGCCGATTGTCATTTATGGTGGTAATCTGTTTATTGTACTAACCTATTTATTAGCATCGATTGCTCTCTATGAGCTTTTAAAAATGAGAAAACTCAGCTTATTATCTGTACCTGGAGTTCTATCACTTATTCTATTGTGGATTTTTTTACTTCCAGATCAGCTTCAAAGCTTTTTGGAAAATGCTGAATATAGCAGAATAGAATTGGGATTATTTGCTGTATTATTATTTATGACTTATACTGTCATAACAAAAAATCATTTTACCTTTGATGATGTAGCGTTTTCTATTCTGTCCATATTATATATTGGTATCGGCTTTTATTATTTTATGGAAACAAGAAAAGCCGATTCGGGATTAACGTATATTTTTTATGCATTATTTATCATTTGGGCAACGGATTCGGGAGCATATTTTATTGGGAGAGCATTTGGGAAAAAGAAATTATGGCCGGAAATCAGTCCGAAAAAAACAGTCGAAGGCTTCTTTGGTGGAATTGTTTGCGCACTAATCGTAGCACTTCTATTTGCGATTTTTGGCGATTTGAATGTTTCCGTTATTAAGCTATTAATCATCACAGTAGTGCTTTCAATTTTCGGGCAAATTGGTGACTTAGTTGAGTCTGCGATTAAACGTCATTACAACATTAAGGATTCCGGAACGATTTTACCTGGGACATGGCGGTATTTTAGATCGATTTGATAGCTTATTGTTTGTCTTACCTTTGATGCACTTTCTTCATTTGCTTTAGACAAAGGGACATCTGATTAGGAGTGGAACTTAGTGAAATTTATTAGTTTGTTAGGGGCGACTGGCTCAATTGGCATTCAAACCCTTGATGTCATCAGTGAGCATCCGGAAGAATTTACACTTGTTGCTTTTTCAGTTGGAAGAAATATTGAAGCAACAAGAAAGATTCTGTCACGGTTTAGCCCGAAACTTGTTTCTGTCCAGGAAAAAGCGGACTATGAAATGTTAAAACATGAATATCCGACGATTGCTTTTACATATGGTAGCGACGGTTTAACTGAAGTTGCAGTTTTTGATCAGGCAGATATAGTAGTAAATGCAGTACTAGGAAGTGTCGGACTTTTGCCAACACTACAAGCAATCGAGGCGAAGAAAACAATCGCGATTGCGAATAAGGAAACGCTTGTAACAGCAGGACATTTGGTGATGGAAGCAGCAAAGAAGCATGGTGTAGCCCTACTTCCTGTTGATAGTGAGCATTCGGCAATTTACCAAGCTTTACAAGGTGAACAATCAAAAAATATTGAACGTTTAATCTTAACTGCTTCGGGTGGTAGCTTCCGGGATCGTACTCGGGATGAGCTTGAGCATGTTACGTTAAAGGAAGCTTTAGCCCATCCGAACTGGTCAATGGGTGCGAAAATTACGATTGATTCTGCGACAATGATGAATAAAGGATTAGAAGTGATTGAAGCGCATTGGTTATTCTCAATGCCTTATGAGAAAATAGATGTTCTCCTTCATAAAGAAAGCATTATTCACTCGATGGTGGAATTTCATGATAGCAGCATTATTGCTCAATTGGGAACTCCAGATATGAAGGTACCGATTCAGTACGCGTTAACATATCCTGAGCGAATTCCTCTTCCAAGTGCAAAACGATTAAATTTAGGGGAAATTGGTCAGCTGCATTTTAGAGAAATGGACGTTGAACGCTTTCGCTGCATGAAGTTTGCCTATGATGCAGGAAAAATCGGTGGGACGATGCCAACTGTGTTAAATGCTGCAAATGAAGCAAGTGTTGCTGCATTTATTGATGGAAGGATTTCGTTTTTACAAATCGAGGATTTAATTGAAAAGGCACTTTCTGCTCATCAAAGCATCGCAAATCCAAGCTTAGACATCATCCAGGAAATCGATAAAGACACGAGGAGATTTGTCCAAACACTTTTATAAAGCGAAAGCGCCTCGGTCAGCCCCGACAAGCTTAAGACCTCGAGGGGCTAGGCGCTGTAGCTAGACACTAAGACCAGTTTAGAAGATTTCACTAGTCTTTTATCTCATAAAAAGGTGGTTTTAAAGTTTGAGTACAGTTATAGCCTTTATTGTTATTTTCGGCGCCCTCGTATTCTTTCATGAATTAGGACATCTCATCTTTGCGAAACGAGCCGGAATTCTTTGTCGGGAATTTGCAATTGGCTTTGGTCCGAAAATCTTTTCTCATAAAAAGAATGAAACCATTTATACCATCCGTCTCCTGCCAATTGGTGGATTTGTGCGTATGGCCTGGGAAGACCCGGAAATGGTTGAAATCAAACCAGGGCATAGAATCGGTCTTATTCTTGACCAAGTTGGGCAAATCACCAAAATTATATTAAATAATAAAGAGAAGTTTCCAAATGCCAGAGTGATTGAAGTAGAGAGTGCAGATATTGAGCATGAATTAAAAATAGTAGGGTATGTAGATGGAGAAGATGACCACTTGCAAACCTTCTCAATCGCTCGAGAGGCTGTTTTAGTAGAAGACGGAATCGAAACTCAAATCGCTCCGTTTGATCGTCAATTTGCATCGAAAACATTAGGGCAAAGAACAATGGCTATCTTTGCAGGTCCATTTTTCAATTTCGTGTTAGCCTTTATTGTTTTTGTGATTATTGCCTTTTTACAAGGTGTACCTTCTTCTGAGCCAATCCTTGGAAAAATCACGGATGATGGAACAGCGATAAAGGCTGGATTGAAGGAAGGCGACATCGTCCATAGCATTGATGGGACAGAGATTACTAGTTGGACAGACGTAGTCGAGATGATTCGAAAAAATCCTAACAAAGAATTAGAATTTTCTATTGAACGTAATGGGAAAACACAGGATATTTCTGTTACCCCTGAATCCACTGAAGTGGATGGTGAAAAGATTGGTCTAATCGGTGTTTATAGTCCAGTTGAAAAATCACCACTTAAAGCAATCAGCTATGGATTTAAAGAAACCTATTTTTGGACGAAAGAAATTTTCCTCATGCTAGGAAAGCTAGTGACTGGAGAATTTTCAATTGATGCTTTATCAGGTCCTGTTGGAATATATAAATCCACAGATACAGTTGCAAAATCAGGAATTTACTATTTAATGAAATGGGCAGGAATTTTGAGTATTAATTTAGGGATTATGAACCTATTGCCAATTCCTGCACTTGATGGTGGAAGATTAATGTTCTTTGCTGTAGAGGCGTTAAGAGGCAAACCCATTGATCGTCAAAAAGAAGGAATGGTCCACTTTATTGGTTTTGCTTTACTAATGCTACTAATGTTAGTAGTTACTTGGAATGATATCCAACGATTTTTCTTATAGGCTGGGTTAAAGTACAGTGTTTAATTTTTGAGCAACCTGTTGATTGGAACGGAAGGTGCGAGACTCCTGCGGGAGAAGGTGTCACGGGAGACCCCACAGGCGCTAAAGCGCCGAGGAGGCTCCCGGACTCCCCGCGGAAAGGGAGCACCTGGAGTGGAAATCAACAGACATAGTTAACAAAGCCTTCTTTATAAAACAAAGTTTGAGGTGCTAATTAATGAAACAGAGTATGACGCTTATTCCAACTCTCCGTGAAGTTCCTGCGGATGCCGAAATAAAGAGCCATCAATTACTGCTACGCGCAGGATTTATGCGCCAAAATGCTAGTGGAATTTACAGCTATCTTCCATTAGCAACAAAAGTGTTACAAAAAATCGAAACGATTGTCCGTGAGGAAATGAATAATGCAGGTGCCGTAGAATTATTAATGCCTGCGCTTCAACAAGCGGAATTATGGCAAGAATCTGGACGTTGGTACACTTATGGTCCAGAATTAATGCGAATGAAGGATCGTCATGAGCGTGAATTTGCATTGGGTGCAACACATGAAGAAGTTATCACAAGCCTTGTCCGTGATGAAGTCAAATCCTATAAGCGTTTACCTTTAACACTTTACCAAATTCAAACGAAGTTTCGTGACGAAAAACGACCTCGGTTTGGATTATTGCGTGGTCGTGAGTTTATTATGAAGGATGCTTATTCGTTCCATTCTTCAAGTGAAAGCCTAGATGAAGTATATAATGCGCTCTTTAAGGGATATTCGAATGTTTTCACACGCTGTGGTTTAAACTTCCGTGCTGTAATTGCTGATTCCGGTGCAATGGGAGGAAAAGATACACACGAATTCATGGTTTTATCTGAAGTTGGCGAGGATACGATTGCCTATTCCGATACATCAGATTACGCTGCCAATATTGAAATGGCGCCAGTGGTAACAACCTACGAAAAATCCAGTGAAGCTCCGATTGGCCTTGAAAAAATTAAAACAGAAAATCAACGGACAATTGATGAAGTGGCAGCTTATCTCAGTGTAAAACCAGAACAATGCATTAAATCGTTAATGTTCAAGATTGACGATAAGTACGTTCTTGTTCTTGCTCGTGGAGATCACGAAATCAATGATATTAAGCTTAAAAATCTTTTTGAAGCTAGCAGTGTTGAGCTTGCAGATGCACAAGAAACAGCAGAAATTCTTGGTTGCCCTGTAGGATCCCTGGGCCCAATTGGTGTAGAAAACGTTGAAATCGTTGCGGATCATGCTGTGGAGGCAGTTGTTAATGGCGTTTGCGGTGCAAATGAAGAGCACTACCATTTTACAAATGTGAACCCAGGTCGCGATTTTTCAGTAAGCCAGTATGCCGATCTTCGTTTCATTCAAGTGGGTGACCCTTCACCAGATGGTAACGGAAAAATCCTATTTGCCGAAGGAATTGAAGTTGGTCATGTCTTCAAACTTGGAACTCGTTACAGTGAAGCAATGAATGCCACTTATTTAGATGAGAACGGTAAAACTCAACCGATGATTATGGGTTGTTACGGTATCGGTGTTTCACGGACAATGGCAGCGGTAGCCGAACAATATAATGATGAAAAAGGCTTAGTATGGCCGGCTAATATTGCGCCATTCGATCTTCACTTAATTCCGGTTAATATGAAAGATGAAACACAAAAGTCATTAGCAGATTCGCTTTATGCTACATTAAAACAAAACCGTTTTGATGTTTTAATGGATGACCGTATTGAACGACCAGGTGTAAAGTTTGCTGATTCAGATTTAATTGGTTTGCCAATCCGTGTTACGATTGGTAAGAAAGCAAGCGAAGGCATCGTCGAGGTAAAAATCCGCAAAACAGGAGAAGTTCTTGAATTGCATACAGATGAATTAGTAGCTCGCTTAACAGAACTATTAACTAATTTATAATGATAAAGAGGATGACTCCTTGCTTTGAGTCATCCTCTTTCTTAATTAAGCATTATGTAAAAAAATCCTGCATTTTTCCGATGCACCGTTATGATATAATAGCCTTTGTTCCTTAATTACTTTCTAATAAAAAGGCTGTGTAAAAGAACGATTTATTTAATAGCACTCTGTTGATTGGAGCGGAAATCAACAGACATATTTAACAAAGCCAAAAAAAAGATAATATATAGATTTTTAGATAGATGGGAGTGAGATTTATTGAGTGATACTAAAGGGAAAAAAGAGCGACTCCAGCTTTTGCTTCAGCAGCTTGAAATGACGGAGGATGCGATTGTAAAGCACTTTGATAATGCCCAGCTACAAAAAGTCGTAGTAGAGCGTGACTTAGGTAAATATCATTTTCAGTTCTTACTAGAAAACATATTGCCGGCAACCATTTATCAATTGCTAGCTGCTAGATTACAAAGCACATTTTCGTATATCGCGAAATCATCTACTTTCTCACTGCAAGTACTGGATCCGCAATTTCACTCAGAGGCTGTTCAGGATTACTGGAAGCTATGTGTTCAAGAAATCGATGGTATGTCTCCCCGATTCAAAAGCTTCTTCATGAGCAAATGCCAAATGTCATCGGCAATAAACTGACCATAAAAGTAAACAATGAGCCTGAAGGTCAAAGTATTAAAAATAAATACACAGGACTTATTTCTTCGATTTATCAATCGTTTGGTTTTCCACAGCTGATGCTTGATACGGAGGTTTCAAAGGATACAACTCAGGTTGAAATGTTCATGAAGCAAAAGGAAAAGGAAGACCAAGAAAAAGCATTGCTTGCTTTAGTCGAGATGCAGAAAAAGGATGCAGAAAAAGATAAAGGTGGAGAGCCCGATCAAAGTGGTCCGCTTATGGTGGGTCTTACGATTAAGGATGATGCAGACTTCCGAAAGCTTGAAGATATTACAGAGGAAGAGCGACGCGTCGCCATTGAAGGATATGTATTTGCTGCTGAAACAAAGGAATTGCGTAGTGGCCGCACCTTGTTAACCTTTAAAATCACTGACTATACAAGCTCCATTATGGTCAAAATGTTCTCTCGCGATAAAGAGGATGCAAACCTTTTTGAGCGGGTAAAAAAGGGAATGTGGTTGAAGGTAAGAGGAAGTGTTCAAAATGACACATTCGTCCGTGACCTAGTCATGATTGGAAATGATCTTAACGAAATTAAGCCGATTGGCCGAAAGGATACAGCTCCAGAGGACCAAAAACGAGTCGAGCTCCATCTTCATACACCAATGAGTCAAATGGATGCTGTAACATCAGTTAGTGCACTAGTTGCCCAGGCAAAAAAGTGGGGACATAAAGCGATTGCTGTAACCGATCATGCGATTGCTCAATCGTTTCCAGAAGCCTTTGGAGCTGGAAAGAAAAATGATATTAAAATTCTATACGGTGTTGAGGCAAACTTAGTCGATGATGGTGTGCCGATTGCTTATAATGATGCTCATCGTTTACTTACGGAGGATACGTACGTCGTTTTTGACGTTGAAACGACCTGGACTTTCAGCCGTTTATGACACAATCATTGAGCTTGCCGCAGTTAAGATTACCGGTGGAGAAATCGTTGACCGATTTGAGTCTTTCGCAAACCCTCATCACCAACTGTCAGCCACTACGATTAACCTAACTGGAATCACTGACGAAATGGTCCAAAATGCGCCAGAAGTGGAAGATGTATTAAAGCGATTCTGTGATTGGACTGGGGACGCCATCCTAGTTGCTCATAATGCTTCCTTTGATATGGGCTTCCTCAATGTAGGGTATAAAAAGATTGGCTACGAAAAAGCAAAAAATCCTGTTATCGATACGCTAGAGCTTGGACGTTTTCTTTATCCAGAATTAAAGAATCATCGTTTAAATACCTTAGCAAAGAAATTTGATATCGAATTAACCCAGCATCACCGGGCAATTTACGATGCTGAAGCAACAGGCTATTTGTTATTGAAAATGCTTAAGGATGCACTGGAGAAGGGAATCCAATTCCATGATGAGTTTAACGACAACATGGGAAAGGGAAATGCTTACCAACGGGCTCGTCCATATCATTGTACACTGTTAGCGCAGACAGAAGCCGGCTGAAAGAATTTATTTAAACTCATCTCGATTTCCCATATTAACTATTTTTATCGAGTTCCAAGAATTCCACGGTCGGTTCTTCAAAAATATCGCGAAGGTATTCTCGTAGGTTCGGCCTGTAACAAAGGGGAAGTCTTTGAGGGGATGATGCAAAAATCTCCTGATGAGGTGGAGGCAGTTGCCCACTTTTATGATTATCTCGAAGTCATGCCGAAGGAAGTAAACGCACCATTAATTGAAATGGAACTAGTTCGAGATGAAAAAGCGCTTGAACAAATTATTGGCAACATCGTCGCACTTGGTGATAAGTTAGGAATTCCAGTTGTGGCAACAGGAAATGTTCATTATTTAAATGAAAACGATAAGATCTACCGCAAAATCTTGATTAACTCACAAGGTGGAGCCAATCCTTTAAATCGCCATGAGCTTCCAGATGTACACTTTCGAACAACAAATGAAATGTTGGATGCTTTTTCGTTTTTAGGAGCTGAGAAGGCGAAAGAAATTGTTGTCACGAATACGAATAAAATTGCTGATATGATCGATAACATCAAACCAATTAAGGATGATTTGTATACACCGAAGATTGAGGGTGCCGATGAGGAAATGCGGGAAATGAGTTACTCGATGGCCCGGAAAATATACGGTGACGATCTGCCGGAAATCGTTGAAGCGCGTCTTGAAAAAGAATTAAAAAGTATTATCGGGCACGGATTTGCCGTTATTTATTTGATCTCACATAAGCTCGTGAAAAAATCACTGGATGACGGATATCTTGTTGGATCACGGGGATCGGTAGGTTCGTCCTTTGTTGCGACGATGACCGAGATAACAGAAGTTAATCCTTTGCCACCACATTATGTTTGCCCAACATGCAAGCATTCTGAATTCTTTAATGATGGTTCAGTTGGTTCAGGATATGATCTACCAGACAAAGATTGTCCGCAATGTGGAGCGAAATACCGTAAGGATGGTCAGGATATCCCGTTTGAAACGTTCCTAGGCTTCAAAGGAGATAAGGTTCCCGATATAGATTTGAACTTCTCTGGGGAGTATCAGCCGCGGGCGCATAACTATACGAAGGTATTGTTTGGTGAAGAGTATGTTTACCGTGCTGGTACGATTGGTACTGTTGCTGATAAAACAGCGTTCGGTTATGTCAAAGCGTATCAGCAGGATAACAATCTGCAAATGCGCGGTGCCGAAGTTGAACGATTGGCCTCTGGCTGTACTGGTGTTAAACGAACAACAGGTCAGCACCCAGGCGGTATTATCGTAATTCCAGATTATATGGACGTGTATGATTTTACACCCATTCAATTTCCGGCAGACGATCGCAATTCTGAATGGAAAACAACTCATTTTGATTTCCATTCGATTCATGATAATGTCTTAAAACTTGATATTCTTGGACACGACGACCCAACAGTAATCCGGATGCTTCAAGACCTAAGTGGGATTGATCCGAAAACGATTCCGACCGATGATCCTGAGGTTATGAAAATCTTTAGTGGTACAGAGTCGCTTGGTGTGACAGAAGAACAAATCATGTGTAAAACGGGAACGCTGGGTATTCCTGAATTCGGGACGCGATTTGTTCGCCAAATGCTCGAGGATACAAAGCCAACAACGTTCTCTGAGCTCGTCCAAATTTCAGGTCTGTCACATGGTACTGATGTTTGGCTTGGAAATGCGCAAGAACTCATTCATCAAAAAATCTGTAACCTTAGTGAAGTAATCGGCTGTCGTGACGATATTATGGTTTATTTAATATATCAGGGCTTAGAGCCATCCTTTGCTTTTAAAATTATGGAATCAGTTCGTAAAGGGAAAGGTCTTTCAGATGAAATGGAAGAGGAAATGCGTAAAAATACTGTTCCTGAATGGTACATTGATTCTTGTAAGAAAATAAAATATATGTTCCCGAAAGCGCATGCCTCAGCGTATGTATTGATGGCCGTGCGGATTGCTTATTTCAAAGTCCATCACCCGCTTCTTTATTACGCAGCATATTTCACGGTCCGTGCAGAGGACTTTGATCTTGAATCCATGGTTCGCGGCTCTCAATCAATTCGTGCAAAAATTGACGAAATTAACAATAAAGGCTTGGAAGCTTCGACAAAAGAAAAAAACCTGTTAACGGTTATGGAGTTAGCTCTTGAAATGTGTGAACGGGGATTTAGCTTTAGCAAAATAGATTTATATCGCTCAAGTGCAAATGAATTTATTATTGATGGGAATACGCTTATTCCGCCGTTTAATGCTATTCCAGGACTTGGAACAAACGTAGCTTTAAACATAGTCAAAGCGCGTGCAGAAGGAGAATTCCTTTCAAAAGAAGATTTACAGCAACGTGGGAAAGTATCTAAGACGATTATCGAATTCCTTGATAATCACGGTTGTTTAGAAGCGATGCCAGATCAAAATCAGTTGTCATTATTTTAAAGATTATGTATAAAAATCGGACAAAATAACTTGACAAATGTTGATTTAGCAATCTTTCCATTTGCATAAAATATTTGGTTATGGTATAGTTTTAGTGGAAATACTTAAGATATACTCTCGCAAACAAGAGTGGGGCAACCCACTCTTTCGTTGTGTCAACATGTTTTTCTAAGGAAAATCTTGTATTATTTTATGCATTTCAAGTAAAGGAGGGATCATATGAGCAAAGTGGCTGAAGTAGTGGAAAGCATGGTTACCCCTATCTTAGATGAAATCGGATTAGAACTAGTAGATATTGAGTACGTAAAGGAAGGAAGAGATTATTTTCTTCGCGTATTTATTGATAAAGAGGCCGGTATAGATATTGAAGAGTGTGGGATCGTCAGTGAAAAATTAAGCGAAAAGCTCGATGAAGTTGATCCAATTCCACACAATTATTTTTTGGAAGTTTCATCACCGGGTGCCGAACGCCCTTTAAAGAAAGACAAGGATTTCGAAAAAGCAATCGGCAAAAATGTTTTCATCAAAACATATGAACCAATTGATGGAGAAAAAACCTTTGAAGGGCTATTGACCGATTTTGATGGCGAGACAGTAAAGGTAGAAGTGAAAATTAAGACACGAAAGAAAAGTATTGAGATACCTTATGCAAAAATAGCAAATGCCCGTTTAGCAGTTACATTCTAATTCGCCTAGAACCTGGGTTGTAAGAGGCTAAACCTCAATTTAGGGTATAAATGTTATAAAAAAATAATCGATATTTTTTTATTTAGATTAAAGGGGGATACGCTCAAATGAGCAGTGAATTATTAGATGCTCTAACCTTGCTTGAAAAGGAGAAAGGCATTTCTCGGGACGTTCTGATTGATGCAATCGAGGCAGCCCTTGTATCTGCCTATCGCCGGAACTTTAATCAAGCACAGAATGTTCGGATTGATTTAAACTTAGAAAATGGTTCGATGCGCGTTTTTGCCAGAAAAGAAGTAGTTGAAGAAGTTTTTGATCCACGCTTAGAAATTTCGATTGAGGATGCACAACGAATTAATCCCAATTATCAAGAAGAAGATGTCGTGGAAATGGAAGTAACTCCAAAAGACTTCGGTCGAATTGCTGCACAAACAGCAAAGCAAGTCGTGACTCAACGTGTTCGAGAGGCAGAAAGAGGAATTATTTATTCTGAATTTATCGATCGTGAAGAAGACATAATGACAGGTATTGTACAGCGACAAGATGCAAAATTTATTTATGTAAGCCTTGGTAAAATAGAAGCAATTTTACCAGCTAATGAACAAATGCCAAACGAGCGTTATAAGCCGCATGATCGGATTAAAGTATTCATTACAAAGGTTGAAAAAACAACTAAAGGACCACAAATTTTTGTATCACGTACACATCCAGGGTTGTTAAAGAGACTTTTTGAAATTGAAGTTCCAGAAATTTATGATGGAACAGTTGAAATCAAATCGGTAGCTCGTGAAGCGGGTGACCGTTCTAAAATCTCAGTTCACTCTGAAAACTCAGAGGTAGATCCTGTTGGCTCATGTGTTGGTCCAAAAGGAACACGTGTTCAAGCCATTGTAAACGAGTTGAAGGGTGAAAAAATTGACATTGTAAAATGGTCAAATGATCCAGTTGTATTCGTTGCAAATGCACTTAGTCCATCAAAGGTCTTGGATGTCATTGTTAGTGAAGCTGACAAGGCTACAACCGTTGTAGTGCCAGATTATCAGCTTTCTTTAGCCATCGGTAAGCGGGGTCAAAATGCCCGTCTTGCTGCAAAGCTAACAGGCTGGAAAATTGATATCAAATCAGAGACGGAAGCAAGAGAAAAAGGAATTTTCCCACGTGAGGAAGCGCTATTAACTTTCACGCCGGATGATGATTCTGATTTCGATTTCGCGGACGATTTAGATTAATTACGAGGTGAATGATCGTGAACAAACCTAAAAAAGTTCCGATGCGAAAATGCATTGCAACCGGTGAAATGAAACCGAAAAAAGAACTCGTTCGCATCGTTCGCACAAAGGAAGGAGAAGTATCCATCGATCTAACGGGTAAAAAATCAGGTCGTGGTGCTTACCTTTCGAAACAAAAAGAAGCGGTAATACTAGCCAAGAAAAAAAATACGTTGGCCAATCAGTTACAAGCATCGATTGAAGATGCTTTATATGATGAGTTACTAGATTTGATCGAGAAGGAGAATCGACTTTCCTAATGAACTCAACTGGGTGGATGTCATTACTTGGCTTAGCAAATCGAGCACGGAAAATAATTTCGGGTGAAGAGTTGTCCGTTAAAGAAATTCGGAGTGGAAAAGCAAAACTCGTCTTGTTATCAGCGGATGCGTCCGCTAATACAACAAAAAAAATCACTGATAAATGTAAATCCTATCATGTTCCTGTAAAATTAGTAGAAGATCGCTTTTTGCTCGGGAAGTCAATAGGGAAAGAAGCCCGCGTAGTGGTAACTGTTTTAGACGAAGGATTTGCCAAAAAGCTGCTGACGTTGCTCGATTAATTTTAGCGGGGGTGAAAGAATGAGTAAAATACGCGTTTATGAATATGCAAAAAAGCATAATGTGTCCAGCAAGGACATTATTGCTAAACTAAAAGAAATGAATATAGAGGTAACAAACCATATGGCAACAATCGAGGACGATACGGTTAAAAAGTTAGAAGGAATCTACAATACTAACAAAGACAAAAAGCAGGGACAGAATAACACAAAGCAGCAATCTGTCCAAATGGGGAATAAAAAACCTACCACTCAACAACCAGGAAATAAACCACAGCCACAAGTTGTCCCAAAATCAAAAGCAAGTGCATTTGAAGATGATGATAAGAATGTTGCACCATCAAAAGTAGTGAAGGTTCAATCTGGACCACCAAAACGAGATTCAAAGCCACAGGGCTTTCAAGCGAAAAATAAGCAAAACAACAGAGGGAAATCAAATTTCCAAAATAAAGGTAGACAACAAACTCATCAAGCTCCACCAACACCGAGAAAAGAAAGAGAACTTCCAGCTAAAATTACTTTTATTGAGTCTTTAACTGTAGCCGAGCTTGCGAAAAAGCTACACCGCGAACCTTCTGAAATCATTAAGAAGCTGTTCATGCTTGGAGTTATGGCAACGATTAATGTTGAATTGGATAAGGATTCAATCGAGTTGATTTGTACGGATTATGGTGTTGAGGTTGAAGAGGAAATCAAGATTGATACTACCGATCTTGAAGTATACTTCACCGAAGATGATGAAGCAAATCAAGTTGAGAGACCATCTGTTGTAACTATCATGGGCCACGTTGACCATGGTAAAACCACTTTACTTGACTCCATTCGTCATACAAAAGTAACAGAAGGCGAAGCTGGTGGGATTACACAACATATCGGTGCCTACCAAGTGGTTGAGAATGGTAAAAAAATCACTTTCTTAGATACCCCAGGACACGCTGCCTTCACAACGATGCGTGCTCGTGGAGCAAAAATCACGGATATTACGATCCTGGTTGTTGCTGCTGATGATGGTGTTATGCCACAAACAATTGAAGCAATAAACCATGCCAAAGCAGCAGAGGTTCCAATTATTGTAGCAGTCAATAAAATGGATAAACCTGCAGCTAATCCAGATCGCGTTATGCAGGAATTAACCGAGCATGGTCTTGTTCCTGAAGCGTGGGGTGGAGACACGATTTTCGTACAGCTTTCTGCTAAAACAGGCGAAGGTATTGATAACCTACTGGAAATGATTTTGCTTGTAGGTGAAGTAGAGGAATGGAAGGCGAACCCGAACCGTAATGCAATTGGAACAGTTATCGAAGCGCAGCTTGATAAGGGTCGTGGATCTGTCGCTACTTTATTAGTACAAAACGGGACATTAAAAATCGGGGATCCAATTGTTGTAGGTAACACATTTGGCCGCGTTCGTGCGATGGTAAATGATAAAGGTCGCCGAGTTAAAGATGCTGGACCATCAACGCCAGTTGAAATTACAGGTTTAAATGATGTTCCACAAGCAGGCGATCGCTTTGTTGTCTTTGAAGATGAGAAAACAGCACGTCAAATCGGTGAAGCACGTGCATCCGTAGCTCTTCAAGCTTCTCGCGGTGAAAAATCCCGAGTAAGCCTTGATACGTTGTTTGAGCAAATGAAGCAAGGCGAGATGAAGGATCTTAATCTAATCATCAAGTCTGACGTTCAAGGTTCCGCTGAAGCACTTGCTGCATCATTAATGAAAATTGATGTCGAAGGCGTTAATATTAAGATCATCCATTCCGCTGTTGGAGCGATCAATGAGTCAGATATTACGCTTGCTGCCGCTTCTAATGCGATTGTGATCGGCTTCAACGTTCGTCCTGATGTAAATGCAAAGCGTGCAGCAGATGAAGAAAAAGTTGATGTTCGCTTACACCGCATTATTTATAAAGTAATCGAAGAAATTGAAGCAGCGATGAAAGGAATGCTTGATCCAGAATACGCAGAAAAAGTAATCGGACAGGCGGTTGTTCGTCAAACCTTCAAAGTATCCAAAATTGGTACAATTGCTGGTTCATATGTTACGGATGGTAAGATTACAAGAGACAGTGGTGTTCGTGTCATTCGGAACGGTGTTGTCGTATTTGAAGGTCAAATCGACGCTCTAAAACGTTTCAAGGATGATGTGAAAGAAGTTGCTACGAACTATGAATGTGGTATTACCATTAAAAACTTTAACGATTTAAAAGAAGAAGATGTAATTGAAGCATATATTATGGAAGAAGTGGAACGTTAATGATAATCGGCCTTGCCAATTGTGAATGCATTATTTATGATGCCCATTCATTAAAGGAAAAGCGGGCTGTTCTTCTTCGAATTATGACAAGATTGAAGCAAAGATACAATGTATCCGTAGCTGAGGTGGATTTCCAGGATGTTTGGCAACGGACAAAGATTGCCATTGTCTCGGTGGCTTCTGCTAAGGTAGCAGTTGAAAAAGAACTGCAAAATGCATTGAAATTAATTGATTCGTTTCCGGAAATCGAACGAACCATTACTGATCTAGAGTGGCTTTGATAAAGAGGTGAATAACATGAGCCTTAGAGCAAATCGCGTTGGGGAGCAAATGAAAAAAGAGCTTGGCGACATTATCGGTAGAAAAATCAAAGATCCAAGAATTGGTTTTGTTACCGTTACAGATGTCGAGGTTTCAGGCGATCTCCAACAAGCAAAAGTATTTATTTCCGTGTTAGGTGATGAAGCACAAAGAGAGAATACTTTAAAGGGATTAGCAAAAGCGAAGGGTTTTATCCGAACCGAAATCGGCCAACGAATTCGTCTGCGCAAAACTCCTGAAATTATTTTTGAATTTGATGAATCCATTGATTACGGAAATCGTATCGAAACGTTATTGCATGAAATTCACGAAGAAGATAAACAAAAGCATCCAGACGGGGAATAGAATTCCCATCTGTCAATAAAACGGTAAGAGGCTGACTTCGTTTGAGTCAGCCTTTTTTCAAAGATAAGAAAGTATAAAAAATTTGATGGGTGTCTAGCTCCAGGCGCCATCGGCTCGAGGTCACAAGCCAATCCGTCCAAAAGGTCAAAAAACGACCTTTTAGCCGGCTCGTCTTGTGCTTGTCGCCGATAGGCGGGCGCCTTGCGCCTTTCTTTAAATATGGAGGAAATCAAAGTGGAGGGTATTTTACCGCTTTTTAAACCAAAAGGATTAACTTCACATGATTGTGTTTTTAAACTACGAAAAATCCTTAGAATAAAACGAATTGGTCATACAGGAACATTGGATCCAGAAGTGGATGGTGTATTACCGATTTGTATTGGTCGAGCAACCAAGGTTGCGGAATACATAACCAATGCCGGGAAGTCATATGAAGGGGAAGTAACCATTGGTTTTTCTACGACAACTGAGGATGCTACCGGAGAAGTGGTCGAAACGAAAAACGTTGCTTCAGAGTTTACCCGGCAAGAGATTGAAGCAGTCCTAAAGTCTCTAACAGGTGAAATTATTCAAACACCACCGATGTTTTCGGCTGTAAAGGTAAACGGCAAGCGATTGTATGAATACGCAAGACAGGGCATCGAAATTGAGCGGCCATCTAGAACGGTGACCATTTATTCACTTGATCTGCTGGATGATCGGGAAATCTTTAATGGAAATACCATTTCATTTCGTTTTCGCGTTGCTTGCAGCAAAGGAACTTATATTCGCACATTAGCGGTTATGATTGGTGAGCGTTTGGGCTTCCCGGCACATATGTCTGCGCTAACAAGAATCAAATCGGCTTCATTCTCTTTGGAGGACTGCTATACACTTTCACAAATTGAAGAAATGGTAGCAAATGGGTCATTCGATGAAGTGTTAAGACCGATTGAAGAAGCACTTTCATATTTGCCGAAACTAATAATTAATGATAAATTAGCAGAGAAAGTAAAAAATGGAGCTGTTTTGCCGATTCCAACACATTTGCAGGAGCTATCTGGTCCAATCGTCATTGAAACGGAACAAGGGTTAGCACTGGCGCTCTATCGCCCGCATACAAGTAAGATTGGTTTTATGAAGCCGGAAAAAGTGCTACGTAATGATGCTGAGATTTAGGTAAGTTTTAGAAAAGGTGAGTTCAAGCGTGAAAGTAATAAGAATAAATCATCCCCATCAGTATTTGCAATCAGAATTTCCTGAAATAGCAGTGGCATTAGGCTATTTTGATGGAGTCCATCTAGGACATCAGCTTGTGATAAAAGAAGCGATAAAAAAAGCGAATAATCATGGCTGGAAAAGTGCAGTCATGACGTTTGACCCACACCCTTCCGTTGTTTTAGGAAAAAGTGATCAACGTGTTTCTTATATCACACCATTATCGGAAAAGATTAATCTTATCGAGAACCTCGGGATAGATTACTTGTTTATTGTCCACTTTACATTGGAATTCGCAAATCTATTGCCACAGGAATTTATTGATCAATATATCATTGGATTAAATGTAAAGCATGTGGTTGCAGGCTTTGATTATGCTTATGGAAGAATGGGTAAAGGAAATATGGAGACCATTCCCTTTCATTCTAGAGGTATGTTTGATTCTACAATCATACCGAAATTTGTGTTAGACGAGGAAAAGGTAAGTACAACCCGAATTCGCGCAGAGCTTAACGCTGGAAATGTTGAAGTTCTACCAACTCTCCTCGGTAGACATTATGCAACAACGGGAACAGTTATACACGGTGAAAAAAGAGGACGCACAATCGGTTTTCCGACAGCAAACATTGACGTTGGCGAAGATTATCTACTCCCACCAACAGGTGTATACGCTGTTAGGATCAAAGTAGGCCAAACCTGGTACGGTGGAGTTTGTAATCGAGGCTATAAACCGACATTTCATCAAAATTTAAACAAAGAAACAATTGAAGTTCATATTTTCGATTTTGACGGACAAATTTACGATCAAAGTGTCACGGTTGAATGGCATCTAAGACTTCGTTCAGAGCAAAAATTTAATGGGATCGAAGAGCTAGTGACACAAATCGAGAAGGATAAACAAAATGCCCTTTCATACTTTATGTGCAAATTTTCAGCGGAGTAATGGTTAATCGTACCGACTCTAAATAAAACTTGCTTTTTGTCAAAAAACGTTGTATTCTAATAAACGTATGACGAACCATTGCTTGGCAAGTCGAGTCACCGACGCTTGCTCAGTAATTGGGGATTATTAATTAGGAGGTGAACAGGATGGCAATCACACAAGAGCGTAAAAACGAACTTATCAACGAGTTCAAAACACATGAATCTGATACTGGTTCTCCAGAGGTTCAAATCGCTGTCCTTACAGAACAGATCAACAATTTGAACGACCATTTGCGTACGCACAAGAAAGACCACCACTCACGTCGCGGTCTATTAAAAATGGTAGGTAAGCGTCGTAATCTACTAACATACCTACGTAACAAAGACGTTCAACGTTACCGTGTTTTAATTAACAAACTTGGTCTACGTCGATAGTCACAGGAAGCGGGATTTTTCCCGCTTTTTTATTATATTTTTAAGCCTCTTTATTCATAATTTCATACATAATAATACATATTTTTGTCATTATTTTAAGATAGAATACAATTGGTCATAATAATAAGAAAAGCCGTTGTCATTGGCTTCTTTATCATAATCACTGAGAAATATAAGTGTTCAACCAAAAGCTCAGTAACTTTACGTAATCGTGCGTAATTTTTTATAAAAGTAAAAGGATAGGCCTGATATAAATTCAGGTAGAGAGGGGTACAAACAGAATGGATCAAGAAAAACAAATCTTTTCCATTGATTGGGCTGGTCGCAAATTATCAGTTGAAATTGGCCAACTAGCAAAACAAGCAAATGGTGCTGCTTTAGTTCGCTATGGTGATACAGTAGTATTAAGCACGGCAACAGCATCAAAAGAACCAAAGCCATTAGATTTCTTCCCACTAACTGTGAATTATGAAGAAAGACTATATGCTGTCGGGAAAATCCCAGGCGGTTTCATCAAACGTGAAGGACGTCCAAGCGAAAAAGCGATTCTCGCTAGCCGCTTAATTGACCGTCCAATTCGTCCGTTATTTGCGGATGGGTTCCGTAATGATGTACAAGTAGTCAGCATCGTGATGAGTGTTGATCAAGATTGTTCATCAGAAATGGCTGCTATGTTTGGTTCATCATTAGCGCTATGCGTTTCTGATATTCCATTTGAAGGACCAATTGCTGGTGTTGTAGTGGGTCGAGTAGATGGAAAATTCGTTATTAACCCAACAGTTGAAGAATCAGAGAAAAGTGATATGCACCTATCTGTAGCTGGTACGAAAGACGCCATCAACATGGTCGAAGCTGGTGCAAAAGAAGTTCCTGAAGAAGTGATGCTTGAAGCAATCATGTTTGGTCATGATGAAATCAAACGTTTAATCGCTTTCCAAGAGGAAATTGTTGCTCAAATCGGAAAAGCAAAAAGAGAAATTACGTTATTTGAATTAGATAAAGATTTAGAGACGGAAATCCGTGAATTCTGCGAGGAAGAAATGATCGCAGCGATTCAAGTACAAGAAAAGCATGCTCGTGAAGAAGCCATTAAAGCAGTAAAAGATAAAGTAATGGCAAAATACGAAGAGGCAGAAGCTGAACCAGATGATCTTAAACAAGTGAAGCAAATCCTTGATAAAATTGTAAAAGGTGAAGTGCGTCGTTTAATTACGGTGGAAAAAGTACGTCCAGATGGTCGGAAACCCGATGAAATTCGCCCACTGTCATCTGAAACTGGTTTGTTACCGCGTACGCATGGTTCTGGCTTATTTACACGTGGACAAACTCAAGCACTCAGCATTTGTACATTAGGTGCACTAGGAGATGTTCAAATCCTAGATGGTCTAGGTATTGAAGAAGAAAAACGCTTTATGCACCACTATAATTTCCCTAATTTTAGCGTAGGGGAAACAGGGCCAATGCGTGGACCAGGTCGTCGTGAAATTGGGCATGGTGCATTAGGTGAACGTGCTCTTGAACCAATTATCCCAGATGAAAAGGATTTCCCATATACAGTACGTCTTGTTTCAGAGGTTTTAGAATCAAATGGTTCGACTTCACAAGCAAGTATTTGTGCAAGTACATTGGCTATGATGGATGCAGGGGTTCCGATTAAGGCGCCTGTAGCTGGGATTGCAATGGGTCTTGTTAAGTCAGGTGAACATTATACAATTTTAACTGACATTCAAGGAATGGAAGATCATTTAGGTGATATGGACTTTAAAGTAGCTGGTACAGCTAAAGGCGTAACAGCTTTACAAATGGATATTAAAATTGACGGACTTTCTCGTGAAATATTAGAAGAAGCTCTACAACAAGCAAAACTTGGTCGGATGCATATTTTAGATTCAATGCTTAAAACGATTTCTGAACCAAAATCAGAGCTTTCAAAATACGCACCAAAAATCTTTACAATGAATATTAATCCAGACAAAATCCGTGATGTCATTGGACCAAGCGGAAAACAAATCAACAAAATCATTGAAGAAACTGGCGTAAAAATTGATATCGAGCAAGATGGAACCATCTTCATTTCATCTACAAATGAAGAAATGAACCAAAAGGCTAAGAAAATTATTGAAGATATCGTTCGTGAAGTTGAAGTTGGTCAAATGTACTTAGGTAAAGTTAAGCGAATTGAAAAGTTCGGTGCATTTGTTGAGATTTTTGCTGGCAAAGATGGACTTGTCCATATTTCAGAGTTAGCTGAAGAACGTGTCGGCAAGGTGGAAGACGTTCTTTCACTCGGCGATGAAATTCTTGTGAAGGTTACAGAAATTGATAAACAAGGTCGTGTCAACCTTTCGCGTAAAGCCGTATTAAAAGAACAACGTGAACAAAAAGAGCAAGCACAATCCTAATACAAAAGCGGAAGTGCCTGAGTAGCGATTGTACACTAGTAACTGTCCGCTTTTACTTGGCGATCATTTCCTAAAACATTAAAAAAAGTCAGGGGAAACCCTGGCTTTTTCTTAATATGTAACGTGTTTATCGCATGGGCTAGTGATCTTTTAGGGTTCGATCTTATTGTCAGTGAATGCCATGACTGTTTGACGATCTATACAAATGTAAGCAACCCTTGTTCTACCTTGTCCATCCTTTTCATAATCTTTATTTGAAGGGGGCAAGGAAATGAAGAAAATTAAGTTAATTTGCATTATTGCAGTGACAGCTCTTTGTATTATCTATAATCCGATATCAGATCACTATGTCGCATATTTAAAGGCAGAATCTGTTCAAGTCGGTAAACATAGTAATCCTCTTCTTGAGGAAATAACAAGTAAACGTAAACTATATTACGTACCAGCCGTTGATGCACGGATAGACCCCGTTTGGAAAGCCACCCCTGGTTATAATGGACGTGAGGTGGACATCAAAGCATCCTATGAAAAAATGAAGGATCAAGGCCATTTTAATGAAGAAAAGCTTATCTATAAACAAATCAAACCAAAGGTCCATTTGCAAGATTTGGCTGCTTCACCAATTTATCGAGGGAATCCGGATAAACCAATGGTCGGATTTATTATCAATGTAGCATGGGGTAATGAATATTTACCAGATATGTTAGCAACATTAAAAAAGCATAATATACAAGCAAGCTTTTTCCTAGAAGGCAGATGGGTAAAGGAAAATCCAGATTTGGCTAAAATGATTTCAGAGGCCGGGCATGAAATTGGCAATCATTCATATACACATCCCGATATGAAAAATCTATCTGCAGCTGAAATAAAAAATCAATTACAGAAAACAAATGATGTCATTGAAGCGACAACAGGACGTGTTCCAACGTGGTTTGGTCCACCGAGTGGCAGCTATCGTGATGAAGTGGTTAAAATTGCAGATATTATGGGTCTAGGGACGATTATTTGGAGTGTGGATACAATCGATTGGCAAAGACCAGCGCCGGAAACGGTCATTCAGCGGGTTGAGTCAAAAATTCATCCTGGCGCATTAGTTTTAATGCACCCGACCGCCCCTACTGCTAAAGCGCTTGATCGGATGATTACCATTATTGAATCAAAAAGCTTAAAGATTGGAACAGTTTCTGAAACCTTAAGTGAGAATCGAATTAATTAGTAAATGTTAGTCAAAATACATCATTTTGGCAAAAAAATGCATAATAAGTTATACTTATTTAGCACGATAATGAATTTATTTGATCGCTTCAATAGCTTAAACGGATACTGATCTCCGAAATAAAACGGTACTATTTTTACAGTCTATAAAGGTTTTTTGATAGACGTAGTTATAACATGATCGTTCGAGAGAATGTCGCTTATGTTTTTTGAGAACTGGAGGAGTTTCTTTGATTACTAAACATACTTGTCAAAATGGAATAAGAGTGGTGCTAGAAAATATTCCTACTGTTCGTTCTGTTGCAATTGGTATTTGGATTGGAACAGGATCAAGAAATGAAACACCTGAACTTAACGGGATATCCCATTTTCTAGAGCATATGTTCTTCAAAGGGACAAAAACAAGATCAGCAAGAGAAATCGCTGAATCGTTTGATAGTATCGGTGGACAGGTAAACGCCTTTACTTCTAAAGAATATACCTGTTATTACGCCAAGGTATTGGACACTCATGCTCCATTTGCCTTAGAGGTATTAGCAGATATGTTCTTTAATTCAACCTTCGATGAAGAAGAGCTTCTGAAGGAAAAAAATGTTGTTTACGAAGAAATTAAGATGTATGAAGATACTCCTGATGACATCGTGCACGATTTATTAAGCAAAGCCGTGTATCAAAACCACCCGCTTGGATATCCAATTTTAGGGACAGAGGAAACACTTCAAACGTTTACTGGTGAAACATTGAAACAATATATGGCAGATGCCTATACTCCTGAGAATGTGGTTGTATCCATTGCCGGAAATATCTCGGATTCCTTCATTAAGGAAGTCGAGTCTTATTTTGGCGGCTATCAAGGGCAAAAATCAGTCCCAGCAGATGAAAAACCGAATTTCTTTGCGAACCAGATTTCTCGTAAAAAAGAAACGGAGCAAGCCCATTTATGTATTGGCTTCAACGGTCTTCAGGTCGGTCATGACGACATTTACCAGTTGATTGTATTAAATAATATTCTAGGTGGAAGCATGAGTAGCCGTCTGTTCCAAGAGGTAAGAGAGCAGCGCGGTTTGGCTTATTCAGTCTTTTCCTACCATTCTGCCTACCAGGACTCAGGCATCGTAACCATCTATGGTGGAACAGGTGCAAAGCAGCTGGATGTCTTGTTTGAAACGATTCAGGAAACCTTGAACAAGCTCAAACATGAGGGCATTTCGGAAAAGGAATTAAACAATAGTAAGGAACAATTAAAAGGCAGTTTAATGCTAAGTCTCGAAAGTACAAATAGCCGCATGAGCCGTAACGGTAAAAATGAATTGTTATTAAGTCGTCACCGCTCACTTGATGAAATAGTCGAGCAAATCGACCAAGTGACCAAGACTGGCGTGGACCAAATGGCCAATACCATTTTCACAGATGAATATTCCATCGCCTTAGTAAGCCCAGACGGCGAACTTCCGAAAATGAAATAAGAACACTTGTAATCGCCCTCGAACGAATTCGAGGGCGTTTTGCGTTTTATTCTTGATTCTAAAAAACCTCTTCGTTCGATAAATATATAAAGAGGACATCGAAACGGAGGCTAGAAGAATGAAGTTAAGTGAGTTAAGTGGAAAAGAAATCGTCGATGTGAAACGAGCAGAACGTCTGGGCGTATTAGGTCAAACCGACCTTGAAATTAACGAACAAACAGGTCAAATTGAGGCGCTGCTTATTCCAACGTTAAAATGGTTCGGGTTAAGGAAGCAAGGAAATGAAGTGCGTGTGCCGTGGCAGCACATTAAAAAAATTGGAAATGATATGATCATCATTGATATACCAGATAGTGAAATAGACTAAAATGCATTATTAACAAAATACTAACATGAGGAAATGACGTGACAAATGGTTCACGTCATTTTGCTTTTGTATGTAAATTAAATAAATATGACAACGACTATAAGCTCCAAAAAAAAATACAAATATTTTTGAAATCTAGTGAACGATCGTGCCCGCCAAGCTATAAAAACGGGAACCGGTAACGATGGAAGTCTGATCGTGCCCGCCAAGCCTAAAAAAAGCGGGAACCGGTAACGATGGAAGCCTGATCATGCCCGCCAAGCCTAAAAAAGGCGGGAACCGGGTAACGATGGAAGCCTGATCGTGCCCGCCAAGCTCCAAAAAAGGCGGGAACCGGGTAACGATGGAAGCCTGATCGTGCCCGCCAAGCTCCAAAAAAGCGAGAACCGGTAACGATGGAAGTCTGATCGTGCCCGCCAAGCTCCAAAAAGGCGAGAACCGGGTAACAATCGAAGCCTGATCGTCACTCGCTCAACTTCCCCCACCAACATCAAACCAATCCTCCACAACTCCACCTATGATAAACGCCCATTTTAACAAATCAAAGCGATATTTTCTAAGTCTTTTCGCGGAAAACTCACCGATTCCCAACTTTCATCATAAAATACTGAAGTTAAACCAATTCCTGTTTGGATTTTTAGAAAAAGAAGGTGATTATTCTCATGCTGACAGGGTTGCAAATCGCAGTCGTTGGCGGCGATGCAAGACAGCTCGAGATCATCAGAAAGCTGACTGAGATGGATGCAAAGCTCTCGTTAATTGGTTTTGAACAGCTTGACCATGCCTTCACTGGTGCAATTAAAGAAAAAATTGAAGAATTAGATTTTGCAAATGTAGATGCAATAATCCTGCCTGTTCCCGGAACAACACTTGATGGACATATTGAATCGATTTTTTCGAATGAAAAGGTCGTATTGACGGATGAAATGCTTGCAAAAACACCTGAGCATTGCACGATTTATTCAGGTATTAGCAATACGTACCTCAATGAAATCATAAAAAATTCAGGTCGTCGTTTAGTTCAATTGTTCGAACGGGATGATGTTGCGATCTACAATTCCATCCCCACAGTAGAGGGAACGATTATGCTTGCGATTCAACATACTGATTTTACGATTCATGGTTCCAATATAGTGGTATTAGGATTGGGAAGGGTTGGAATGAGCGTAGCAAGAACCTTTCAAGCGCTTGGTGCAAAGGTGAAAGTAGGCGCAAGAAAAAGCGAACACATTGCTCGAATTACCGAAATGGGATTAACCCCATTTTTATTGAAGGATATTCAACAATCAGTCATCGATACTGATATTTGTATCAATACCATCCCATACCCGGTTGTGACAGCTACGGTTATTTCAAAAATGCCCGCTCATACATTGATTCTTGATTTAGCTTCTAAACCAGGTGGGACCGATTTTCGCTATGCGGAAAAAAGAGGAATCAAGGCGATTCTTGCCCCAGGGCTTCCAGGTATCGTAGCTCCTAAAACGGCTGGTCAAATCTTAGCGAACGTCCTTGTTCAATTGCTAAAAGATGATCTTATGAAACGGAAGGGGAAAACAAAATGAGCTTGAAAGGAAAGCGAATTGGCTTTGGGATTACAGGATCCCATTGTACGTATGAAGAAATTTATCCTGAAATAGAAAAACTAGTAAATGCTGGTGCAGAAGTAATGCCAGTCGTTACGTTTACCGTAAAGAATACAGACACACGCTTTGGTAAAGGGGAGGACTGGATTGCAAAAATAGAAGCCGTAACAGGCAATAAGGTGATTGATTCCATTGTAAAGGCAGAACCACTGGGACCAAAAATCCCACTCGATTGTATGGTCATCGCACCTCTAACTGGTAACTCAATGAGTAAATTCGCTAATGCGATGACGGATTCCCCAGTTTTGATGGCTGCCAAAGCCACATTAAGAAACGGCAAACCAGTTGTGTTAGGTATTTCAACGAATGATGCGCTTGGTTTAAATGGAGTTAATATCATGAGATTAATGGCAACAAAAAATATTTATTTTATTCCATTTGGTCAGGATGATCCGATAAAAAAACCAAACTCGATGGTCGCTAGAATGTCGATGCTTGATCAAACCATAATCGCAGCTATAGAAGGAAAACAGCTGCAACCCGTTTTAGTTGAAAAATTCCGTGACTAAACAGAATCTTCGTGCTTTTTCTAGCAAACCTGCAAAAAAGATGAGACCAGACCGAACTCATTATGTTAAAATAAATGATATTATAAAAAATGATGGTATTCCTTTAAGGTTAAGGATGCCGTCTCCTCAATTCATTGTACTAAATGCTAGAAAAATCATACTTAATGACACGGGAAGGGGTCTCTATCTATGAGCCAGACAAAAGGATATAATGTCGCAGTTGTTGGTGCGACTGGTGCAGTAGGACAACAAATGCTTCAAACACTTGAAAACAGAAATTTTCCAATTTCCAAACTAACATTACTTTCTTCTGCACGTTCTGCAGGTAAAAAGATTACCTTCAAAGGCGAAGAAATTACCGTACAAGAAGCAAAACCTGAAAGCTTTGAAGGAATCGATATCGCATTATTCAGTGCAGGCGGAAGTGTTTCATTAGAGCTAGCACCAGAAGCAGCAAAACGCGGTGCAATTTGTGTCGACAATACAAGTGCATTCCGTATGGATCCGAATGTTCCACTTGTTGTACCTGAAGTAAACGAAGCAGATCTTCATCAGCATAATGGCATTATTGCCAATCCAAACTGTTCAACTATCCAAATGGTTGTTGCGCTTGAACCAATCAGAGAAAAATACGGTTTAAATAAAGTAATTGTCTCAACTTACCAAGCAGTATCAGGTTCTGGAGCGGTTGCAATTGAAGAATTACAACAACAAACAAAAGCAATCGTGAACGGAGAAGAATTTGAACCAAAAATTCTTCCAGTAAAATCAGATGTAAAGCATTTTCAAATTGCCTTCAACGCCATTCCGCAAATTGATAAATTCCAGGAAAATGGCTACACATATGAAGAAATGAAAATGATTAATGAAACAAAGAAAATCATGCATTTACCTGAGCTATCTGTTGCAGCTACTTGCGTTCGTATCCCAGTTGCTACAGGACATTCCGAATCTGTTTATTTTGAAGTGGATCAGCCAGGAATTCAAGCTTCAGAAATTAAAGCATTGCTAGAAAATGCGCCAGGCGTTGTTCTTCAGGATGACCCAAGCCAGCAAGTATATCCTATGCCTGCTGATTGTGTTGGCAAAAATGATGTTTTTGTTGGACGTATTCGCAATGATTTAAACGAGGAAAAAGGGTTCCATATGTGGGTTGTTTCTGATAACCTACTAAAAGGAGCAGCTTGGAACTCAGTTCAAATTGCTGAAAGCTTAATTAAATTAGGATTAGTATCTGAAAAATAATAATAGTGTTAAGCGAAATCAGTTGCACGGAATAGTTCCAGATAACAAAGCACAGAATGTTTTTCTCTGTGCTTTAGGTTTGGTCTGCCCAATTCAACATAGAAGGTGTTACGAATGAAAATGATCGTTCAAAAGTTTGGTGGCACATCTGTACGGGATCATGAATCCCGTCAAAATGCAAAACGTCATATTGAAAGAGCGTTAAAGGAAGGGTATAAAGTGGTGGTAGTCGTTTCGGCAATGGGCCGTTCCAGGAGAACCATACGCAACTGATACACTTCTATCATTAATTGGTGGGAATTTGAGTAAAATCTCAAAACGAGAACAGGATTTACTTCTATCTTGTGGAGAATCGATCTCAAGCATCGTGTTCACCAACATGCTTCTGGAAAATGGCATTAAAGCAGTGTCCCTTACAGGTGCACAAGCAGGATTTATGACAAACAATGATCATACCAACGCTAAAATTATTGAAATGAAATGCGATCGCTTGTTAAGAGAGCTTGAGGATGCTGATGTTGTCGTAGTGGCTGGCTTCCAAGGTGCTGCTAAAAACGGTGATATCACAACAATTGGCCGTGGTGGTAGTGATACTTCAGCAGCTGCGCTAGGTGCAGCCCTTAATGCAGATGTGATCGATATTTTTACGGATGTAGAAGGGATCATGACCGCAGATCCACGCATTGCAGAGAATGCCAGGCCCCTAACGGTCGTTACCTATACAGAAGTGTGCAATATGGCTTATCAAGGCGCCAAAGTGATTCATCCGCGCGCAGTGGAAATCGCGATGCAAGCAAAGGTTCCAATTCGAATTCGTTCGACCTATAGTGATGGTACCGGAACACTCGTAACAACAGCTAATAAAGACAAACACGGCAGCGACCTAAGGGAACGTCCTGTTACAGGTATCGCCCATGTAGCAAATGTAACTCAAATTAAAGTATTTGCCAAAAAAGACCAGTACAATCTTCAAGCAGAAGTGTTTAAGGCAATGGCAAATGAAAATATTAGTGTAGATTTCATTAATATCTCTCCGAATGGTGTCGTATACACAGTGACAAATGAGATGGCCGATTCAGCGATTGCTATTCTACAGGATCTAGGACATGAGCCTGCGGTGGAGCGAAATTGTGCAAAGGTTTCAGTTGTCGGTGCTGGAATGGCCGGAGTTCCAGGAATCACTGCAAAAATCGTTACAGCACTTTCAGAAAAAGAAATAAGAATCCTTCAATCAGCAGATAGTCATACAACCATATGGGTGCTTGTTAAGCAGGAAGACTTAGTCAAAGCTGTTAATGCATTACACGATGCATTCCAGCTAGAAAAAGAACTCATAGATTTTGAATAAGTAGGTTTTAAGGGAGTGGCAAAATGACTATTTTCGGTCGGGTTTCAACCGCTATGGTAACCCCGTTTGATAAAAATGGACATATTGATTTTGCAAAAACAACACAATTGGTGAATTATTTACTCGACAATGGGTCAGATTCCCTCGTCGTAGCAGGTACAACTGGTGAATCTCCAACACTTTCAAAAGAAGAAAAATTGGCCTTGTTTCAACATGTAGTAAGCATTGTAGATAAGCGAGTCCCAGTTATTGCTGGAACCGGTAGCTATAATACTTATGAATCAATCGAATTGACGAAAAAGGCAGAACAAATCGGCGTGGATGCTGTCATGCTTGTCGGACCTTATTACAATAAGCCGAACCAAGAAGGACTATATCAGCATTTTAAAGCAATCGCAGAAAGCACAACACTCCCTGTCATGGTTTACAATATACCAGGGCGTTCAGTTGTAAATATTCAACCAGAAACCATTATTCGCCTATCTGCCATTCCCAATATTGTTGCCGTAAAAGAAGCTAGTGGGGATTTAGGTGCGATGACGAAAATCATCGCGGAAACAGATGATTCTTTTGCAGTGTATAGTGGAGACGATGGTCTAGCACTGCCTATATTAGCAATTGGTGGTGTCGGGGTTATTTCCGTTGCAGCCCATGTAATCGGTAATGAAATGCAGGAATTAGTTCAAGCCTTCCTTAATGGGGAAACTCAAAAGGCGGCAAAGCTTCATCAGCAACTGCTACCGATTATGCAAGGACTGTTTAAAGCGCCAAACCCTGTTCCCGTTAAAACAGCACTGCAATTAAAAGGCTTAGATGTAGGATCGGTACGCTTACCTCTTGTGCCGTTAACAGAGCAAGAGCGTGCAACATTAGCAAAATTAATCAAATAATATTCTTTAAACAAGAGGCTGCAAACCATGCAGCCTCTTTACTGTTTAAATTTTTCTCAGAAAACCACACTCAATGCACAAAACTCCTGAATAAATTAAAACTCCTAATCAGCATAATTACATTTCAAACTATGCCAATATACATCAACCTGTTGGCTTCCGAACAATAAATGTTGTAAAGGCTTTCTTCCTTCAAGTATAATAACGGTAATATATTATGGTCGGGCGAAAGACTTTTAGGAGGAAGCAAACTTGAATAATAGCCAAAATGAAAATGTAAAACTGATTGCTCTCGGGGGAGTAGGGGAAATCGGAAAAAATATGTATTTAGTGGAGATAAACGAGGATATTTACATTGTAGATGCCGGTTAATGTTCCCGGAGGACGAAATGCTCGGTATCGACATCGTTATTCCTGAGATTACATATTTGCAAGCAAATAAGGAACGAGTCAAAGCTTGTTTTTTAACACATGGACATGAAGACCATATTGGTGCCTTATCCTATTTGTTAAAAAGCATCTCGGTGCCTGTATATGCGACAAGATTGACGATAGCATTGACAGAGGCAAAATTAAAGGAACAGGAGTTTACTGGTTCAGCAGATTTCAGAGAAATCCATTCCAATACGATTTTAACCTTCCCGACCACAACCGTATCATTTTTTAAAACAAATCATAGTATCCCAGATTCAGTTGGAATTTCCTTTCATACCCCATATGGTCAAATTGTTCACACTGGTGATTTTAAATTTGATCAGGCTGCAACAGAATTGTATAAACCTGAGATTGGGAAAATGGCCAATATCGGCGAAGCAGGAGTCCTATGTCTTTTATCAGATAGTATGGGAGCAGAAAAACCAGGTTATTCCACTACAGAGGCAAAGGTTGTCCGTGAAATGAACGATGTTTTCTTTACGGCAAAGGGTAGAATTATTGCAGCATGTTTTGCATCCGATTTAAACCGGATCCAGCATGTGTTTGATGCGGCTCATTTAACGAACCGCAAAGTTGCAGTCGTGGGTAAAAGCTTAAAAAGAATATTTGATATCGCATTAAAGCTGGAATACATTCAAGTACCTGAAGATGTTATGATTCCCCTAGCAGAAGTGAAAAAATATTCCGACCAGGAAATTGTTGTCCTAACCACTGGTAGTCAGGGGGAACCACTTGAGGCATTGCAAAAAATGGCGAAGCAGGCCCATAAATATGTGAACATCCAAAAGGGTGATACCGTCTTATTTGCTGCTTCACCTTTACGTGGCAGCGAGCTGCTTTTATCGAAAACGGTCGATATGCTTTTCCGGGCAGGAGCAAATGTTATATCAGGGCGGGAAATTGTCCAAATTTCTAGTCATGGACATCAAGAGGAATTAAAGCTAATGATCAATTTGATGCAGCCAAAATTCTTTATTCCGATCCATGGCGAATATAAAATGCTAAAGGCACACAGCAAGGTTGCAAAAGCTTGTGGTATTCCAGATGAAAATATCTATATTCCTGAAAAAGGAGAGGTAGTTGAAATCAAAGGCGGCAAACTACAGCCTGGAGCAAAGGTTCCATCTGGAAATGTTTTAATTGATGGAATCGGGGTAGGTGATGTCGGGAACATCGTGTTAAGAGATCGTCGCCTTCTCTCACAGGATGGAATATTAATCGTCGTGGTAACCTTAAATAAACATGATAAGTCGATTGTAGCGGGTCCTGAAATTATCTCTCGTGGTTTTGTTTATGTACGTGAGTCAGAAAAACTGATGGAAGAATCAACTGCAAAAGTACGAGATATTGTTGAAAAAACAATCGCGAAGGATGCGTTTGATTGGACTACATTAAAGCAAGAAATGAGAGACACACTCAATCAATATTTATTTGAAAAAACAAAAAGACGTCCAATGATCCTACCAATCATCATGGAAGTCTAACTACAACAATGGAGTCAGACATCTCTAAAAGATGAGTCTGACTCCTTTGTTTATTTTTTAAGAATGAAAATATTTTCCCAGTTCATACTAACACTATTACTGTTTGAAGGGAGAATATTAGATGGACTTCTTTAAACAAGAGCAAGAGCAACCGAATGAAGAAAAGGCTCCCGGTCTTTTAGAAAAAATACAGCAGCTTGGGCAAACAAATGTACCTCAATTATCACAAGACTCAACCATACATTGCTTAACAATTATCGGACAGATTGAAGGACATTTACAACTGCCGCCACAAAACAAAACAACCAAATATGAGCATCTAATCCCGCAAATCGTGGCCATCGAACAAAATCCAAAAATCGAAGGATTGCTTGTTATCTTGAACACAGTCGGCGGAGATGTTGAGGCAGGACTAGCAATATCCGAAATGTTGGCATCTTTATCAAAGCCAACTGTCTCCATCGTCTTAGGCGGTGGACATTCAATTGGTGTCCCGATCGCTGTTTCCTGTGATTATTCTTATATTGCAGAAACGGCAACCATGACCATTCATCCAATCCGATTAACTGGTATGGTGATTGGGGTCCCAGCAACCTTTGAATACTTGGATAAAATGCAGGAGCGGGTCGTTAATTTCGTGAAAAAGCATTCGAAGATTACGGAGGAAAAATTTAAGGATTTAATGTTCGCAAAGGGGAATTTAACGAGAGATATTGGAACAAATGTCATTGGCGCTGATGCTGTTGAATATGGGTTAATTGATGAGGTCGGTGGTGTAGGGCAGGCACTTAGGAAATTAAACGAGCTTATTGATTTGAAGAAAAAGGAAGATGAGGGGATCATCCAATGATTTTATATACGATGATGCCGCAAGAATTAATCTTTCCAGCCCAACAACAGGTCGAACCACAGCAGCAGCTCGTTACATATCAGGGTGTACCGTTAATGGTTGAAAGAACGGAAGAAATGGATTATCGGGTTGTTAGGGTTATTAGTACAGATCCGATGCATTATCTGGATGAACGTTTTAGCCCAGGAGCAAAAATTTCGTTCTGACTATTTTTGCAAACAACCGTTTGGGGAAGAATATGGTATAATAAGATTTAAACGAATGAGCAGCCATTTATTGGGCTGCTTTATTTTTCATCGAAATTAAAATTGACCAAAAACACCTGGTGATAGAAAATGGCCAAAACAAAAAAACGTAAAACTAAAAAGAGAACGGAAATAAAAAAGACAATACAATACGAACTGGTGGGTTTGATCATTATAGCTCTCTCCTTAATTGCGATTGCGAACTTAGGAAAAGCCGGAGCAGCCTTCATTCTATTTTTTCGCTTTTTTATGGGCGAATGGTATATTTTAAGTTTAATCGGGCTCATCATTTTTAGCTTGTATATTATGATTAGACGGGAAATACCGAATTTATATCATGTAAAATTAATTGGTGTATACATTTTAATCAGTGCGATTTTACTGTTTGATCATATTAACTTTATTGAGATTCTTTCAAATAGTGGCCAATTTAAAAATCCAAGCGTCATCGCGAAGACCTTTGATATTTGGTGGAATGGCGAAGTCCAAAACCAAACGAGTACGCGCGAATTGGGTGGAGGCATGATTGGTGCAATTCTATTTGCACTATTCAATTTTCTCTTTGCAGAAGCTGGAACGAAGATTGTTGCATTTGTATTAGTGATCATCGGGATTACGTTAATGACCTGGAAAATCAATAAGTGTATTGCTTGGAAAGATATTTTCAAAGCTCTGGATGTTCATCCAAGAACAATGGATCGCTTTTACGAATGATATGAAGGATTGGAGCGAAGCGCGCAAACAGAAAAAATCCAATCTAAAAAAAGAAAAGAAAACGCGAGCGAAAAAATCAAAGGCAGAAGAAGAGGTAATTGTTCCTATTTCAGAACAACCGATGATTGAGGATGATGCGATTCTAAAGCCCGAACCAATTATTTCGAGCTTTGCTGAACGTGCTTATCCGGCAAATCATGAGACTCAAGAGCCTAAAACAGAAAGTAAACAACCTTCAAACACCGAAGTGGAAGAACAGGATGAGGTAGTACCAATCATTTCGTTTGCAGAAGTTGAGAATGTTTCGTATGAGCTTCCGTCAATCGATTTATTAAACTTTCCTCGACACACAGACCAAAGCGGTGAATATGAGTTAATCCATGCAAACGCCGCAAAACTTGAAAGGACATTCCAAAGCTTTGGTGTCAAAGCACGCGTCACACAGGTCCATTTAGGTCCAGCCGTTACAAAGTATGAAGTTCACCCTGATGTTGGGGTTAAGGTGAGTAAAATCGTCAGTCTTAGTGATGATTTGGCCCTTGCATTAGCAGCTAAGGACATTCGGATTGAAGCACCAATTCCAGGGAAATCTGCAATTGGGATTGAGGTACCGAACTCAGAGGTTGCCATTGTTTCCTTGCGTGAGGTATTGGAATCAAAACAAAATAATCGCCCAGATGCGAAGTTGTTAATCGGTCTTGGTCGTGATATTACCTGGTGAAGCGATGCTTGCCGAATTAAACAAGATGCCACATTTACTTGTTGCTGGATCAACCTGGTAGTGGGAAAAGTGTTTGTATTAACGGAATTATTACAAGTATCCTAATGCGTGCTAAGCCTCATGAAGTTAAAATGATGATGATTGATCCGAAAATGGTCGAATTAAATGTTTATAATGGAATTCCTCATTTATTGGCACCTGTCGTAACGGATGCGAAAAAAGCTTCGCAGGCTTTAAAAAAGGTCGTAAATGAAATGGAACGTCGCTATGAGCTATTTTCACACACAGGCACAAGAAATATTGAAGGCTATAATGATTACATTAAGCGATACAATGCCGAGGAGGAAGCGAAGCAACCATTGCTTCCCTACATAGTGGTCATTGTTGATGAGTTGGCTGACCTAATGATGGTCGCTTCATCTGATGTTGAGGATGCAATCACGCGCTTAGCACAAATGGCTCGTGCAGCAGGAATCCATTTGATTATTGCGACGCAGCGACCATCGGTTGACGTTATTACCTGGGTAATAAAAGCAAACATTCCATCGCGAATTGCCTTTGCAGTGTCCTCGATGACGGATTCGCGAACGATTTTGGATATGGGCGGTGCAGAAAAATTACTTGGAAGAGGCGACATGCTGTTCCTACCTGGTAGGAGCTTCAAAGCCAGTTCGTGTCCAAGGGGCATTCCTATCTGATTCTGAGGTTGAAGAGATTGTCGAATTTGTTATCTCTCAACAGAAAGCACAGTATCAGGAAGAAATGATTCCAGATGATCAACCAACAAATTACTCTGAGGTTGAAGATGATTTATACGACGATGCGGTCCAGCTTATTACGGAAATGCAAACAGCGTCCGTTTCAATGCTACAACGAAGATTTAGGATTGGCTATACGAGAGCAGCAAGATTGATTGATGAGATGGAATTGCGGGGAGTAGTGGGTCCTTATGAAGGAAGCAAACCAAGAGCAGTCCTTGTAGGAAAAATTAAAGATGAAATTGACCAAGAAGCATAGAGTGATTTAAAAAGCTTAGTCCTTGATGAGACATATATCAAGGACTAAGCTTTTTCTTTACCAATGAATGACGCGTCCAGAATAATCTTTTTTCCTCCGTTGAGCATACTACTATTACACTACGCTTAATCACCCAGAAAGTACTATAAAAAACTTGTCAAATATAGTATATATATCGAAGTTTATGATGGGTTTACACTTAATTTGTCAAGCGAAAACCATTGTATTTATACGGTTTGTTATTTTTTTTTATAAAAGGTAAAACCTTATTTATTTATACTAGAAAAGTATGTTATAGTATTTTCGATTAGTAGAATGGTTAAACATCAGAGGTCTGATGTCTTTAAGAAAGCAGGTGAAGGAACTAGGATGTCAATTAGGCAAGATAGTCGACACTTATATTTACAAGTTATCGATCGGATAAAGCAAAACATCGAACAAGGAATCTTTCGGGAAAAGGAAAAACTTCCGTCTGAGTTCGAGCTTGCTAAACAGCTTGGAGTAAGCAGAGCAACACTCCTGGAGGCACTGCGCATATTAGAAGAAGAAAGCGTTATCATTCGTCGCCATGGCGTAGGAACGTTTGTGAATTCAAAGCCATTGTTTACTTCCGGAATCGAACAACTAAACAGTGTAACGAGTATGATTATCAATGCTGGAATGACTCCAGGAACGATTTTCTTAAAATCACAGACACTCGATCCAACTGAGGCAGATGTTCATCGTTTCACCTGTTCAGCGGATGAAAAAATTGTGATGAGCGAGCGTGTCCGTACAGCAAGTGGGGAGCCAGTCGTCTATTGTATCGATAAGATACGAGAATCGATTTTACCCGAATCGTACGTAGCAGGTCAGGAATCTATTTTTTCAATCCTAGAGGCCGTATCAAATCGGAGAATTACATATGCAGTGGCAGAAATTAAGCCACTAGGCTTTCACGAAAAAGTATCTCCGATTCTTAAATGCGAACCTGGAAACTGCTTTGCTTGTACTTAAGCAAATGCATTTTGACGAATCTGATGAACCTATTTTGTATTCAGTTAACTATTTTAAAGCGGATAAGTTTGAATTTAACGTCCTAAGAAAACGAATTTAATCGAAATGGATGAGTAAACTATACTTATACGTTTTAAAACATTCTTACTAAATCAAAAATTAGGGGGTACAAGCCTTGAAAAAGCGTAAATTTAGTATTGTTTTATCATTGCTCTTGGTAGTTAGCATGTTTTTAGCTGCTTGTGGCGGCAAGGACAAGAGTGGCGATGATAAAGGCGGTAACGGTGATAAAGCAGACCTTAAAGTAGGTATGGTTACAGATGCAGGAACAATCGATGATAAATCGTTTAATCAAGGAACTTGGGAAGGGATTCAACAAGCGAAAGATGAGCTTGGCATTGATGCTAAATACCTTAAACCAGCTGGTACAACAGAAGCAGAATACTTAAAAGAAATTGGTAACCTGTATGATGCGGGATATAAATTTATCGTGACACCAGGTTTTAAATTTGAAACAGCTGTATATCAAGCACAGGATAAATATAAGGATGCAAAATTTGTCATTATTGATGGAAACCCTCATAAAGGTGACTACAAACCTGTGGTAAAAGATAATACTGTTGCTGTTTTCTTTGCAGAGCATGAATCAGGATTCTTAGCTGGTGTAGCGACTGCGCTTCAATTAAAAGAAGGCGAAGCAGGCTTTATCGGTGGTATGGAAATCCCTGCAGTACAAAAGTTTAACTGGGGCTTCCAACAAGGATTAAAATATGCAAATGAAAATTTAGGCACGAAGATTACGATTAAAGCAGAAAACGTTGTATATCAAGGATCATTTGATAATGCTGCAGCTGGTGGACAAATTGCTGCTCAAATGTTTGACCGTGGTGTAGATGTAATTTTCGCAGCTGCTGGTGGAGTTGGCGTTGGTGCAATCAACGAAGCAAAAACTCGCGTCAAGGCTGGAGAAAAAGTATGGATGGTTGGGGTAGACGTTGACCAATACGATGATGGTAAATATGAAGGTGACAAATCCGTTGTCTTAACATCTGCAATGAAAAAGGTCGATAAAGTATCATTTGATATGGTACAAGCTGAGCTTGATGGGAAATTCCCTGGTGGAGACACATTAACGTTTGATGCTAAAAACGATGGAATTGGATTACCAGAGAAAAATCCGAACTTAAGTGACGACACAATCAAATCAGTAAATGATATCTTCGAAAAGATTAAATCTGGTGATATCAAAGTAGCTTCAGAGCAAGGCGATCTATTGAAGTAAACTCGAATACAAAAGAGACGGTTCCTCCGTCTCTTTTGAAATTATATTAGTTTAAAAAGAATAGCATTCGAACGCTTCAAGTGAAGAAACATTATCGGTGATAGGGGGCTCCCTATTGATTAAGTCTAGATAAAAAGGTGAGTGCTACTATGGATTATGTTGTAGAAATGCTGAATATACGGAAGGAGTTTCCGGGTATTGTTGCAAATGATAATATTACCCTCACGTTAAAAAAAGGAGAAATCCATGCTCTATTAGGTGAAAATGGTGCAGGGAAATCAACGTTAATGGGTGTATTATTTGGGATGTATCAGCCAGAAAAAGGACAAGTGAAAATACGTGGGAAGGAAGTTCGAATCGCTAATCCAAATGTAGCAAACCGATTAGGGATTGGAATGGTTCACCAGCATTTTAAGCTTGTTGATAATTTTACCGTTACAGAAAATATTATTTTGGGTAGTGAGCCACTTAAAGGTCTTTCCCTTGATATTGACAAGGCATCGAAAAGAATTGCAGAACTATCGAAGCATTACGGATTAAATGTTGATCCCCATGCTAAGATTGAGGATATTTCCGTTGGAATGCAGCAACGAGTTGAAATTATGAAAATGCTTTACCGTGAGGCAGAGGTGTTGATCTTTGATGAACCAACTGCCGTGTTAACACCTAATGAAATTGAAGAATTAATGAAAATCATGCGGAACCTGATTAAAGAAGGTAAATCGATTATTATTATTACACATAAATTGAAGGAAATTAAGGCTGTAGCCGATCGTTGTACAGTAATAAGACGTGGAAAAGGAATTGGAACCGTGAATGTTGCGGATGCTAGTGAGGCAAGCCTTGCAGAAATGATGGTAGGGCGACATGTTTCATTTAAAGTGGATAAGAAAGAAAGTACACCTGGTGAAGTGGTACTTAAAATAGATTCTGTTTCTGCTAAAAACAATCGAAAAGTAATGGGGCTTAAGGATTTCTCACTCGAAGTGAAAAAGGGAGAAATTGTTGGAATCGCAGGTGTTGAAGGGAATGGTCAATCAGAGCTTGTTGAATCGATTACCGGTCTTCGCAAGGTGGAATCAGGAAAAATCTATGTGAATGGTGAAGAAATCACGAATATCCCGATCTATCAACGAATAGAAAAAGGGATTGGTCACATCCCTGAAGACCGTCAAAAAAGAGGTCTTGTTTTAGACTATACGCTTGAATCAAATATGGTTTTAGAAGTTTATAAAAAGCCGCCATTTGCCAAGTACGGTCTTTTAAACGGGGGAGCTATTCGCAAATATGCGAAGAAAATTTTAGATAATTTTGATGTCCGTTCAGGTGAAGGGGCTGCCTCTATTGCTAGAACACTGTCTGGTGGAAATCAGCAAAAGGCGATTATTGGTCGTGAAATTGAGCTCGATCCAAATCTTCTAATTGCTGTTCAACCGACGCGCGGACTGGACGTCGGCTCGATTGAGTATATTCATAAAAGATTAATTGAACATCGAGATAAAGGGAATGCCGTCCTGTTAGTATCTTTAGAACTGGATGAAGTATTACAGCTATCGGATCGTATTGCAATTGTTAATAACGGAGAGCTTGTCGGAATCGTTAATGCTTCTGAAACAAATGAAAATGAAGTAGGGTTAATGATGGCTGGTGTTAGTAAGGAGAGAAGCGTATGAGAAACTTCATCGTATCAATAATCGCCATTATCTTAGGATTAATTGCTGGTGGAATACTAATGCTCTTTATCGGCAGTAATCCGATTGAAGGGTATATGTATTTATTCCAAGGGGCATTGAAGAATATTGCTCGAATTGGGGATACATTAGCGACTGCAACTCCATTAGTCTTCACAGGGCTGTCAGTAGCCTTTGCCTTCCTGGACTGGCCTGTTTAATATCGGTGCGTCTGGTCAAATGCTAATCGGTGGTCTTTGTGCTTCCGCAGTCGGCTTAACTTATGATTTTTCTAGACCGATACTCCTATTGGTTATGATTTTAGCAGGATTTGCGGGTGGTGCGCTTTGGGCGTTTATCCCCGGTTGTTTAAGGCTAAATTCAACGTGCACGAGGTTGTCTCAACGATTATGATGAACTGGATTGCCTATTGGACGGTTTATTATGTGGTGCCGAGTTATTTCAAAGGTGAATTCCTGGAAACAGAATCCCGTAAATTACCTGGATGCAGCTACATTAAAAGTGCCGTTTTTGACAGAAATGTTTGATGGATCTTATATTAACTTAGGAATTTTCTTAGCTGTTATTGCAGTCATTATCGTTGCTTTTATCATTAATAAAACAACTTTAGGCTTTGAGTTAAAAGCGGTTGGCTTTAACCGACATGCTGCAGAATATGCAGGTATGCATGTAAATCGAAATATTATTCTTTCGATGCTGATTTCCGGAGCGCTTGCTGGTCTTGGTGGAGTAGCATTGTATGCTGGAAATGCCTCAACCATTCAGATTGGGATATTGCCAACTGCTGGGTATGATGGAATCGCCGTCTCTCTATTAGGTGCAAATACGCCTATCGGTGTATTTTTTGCAGCCATTCTTTTTGGTATTTTATACTCAGGTACTGGGTTTATGAATGCGATGACTGAAATTCCACCCGAGTTAGCAAACACGATTATCGCCATTATAATTTATTTTGCTGCAACCAGTATCCTCATTGAGCGAGTGCTTAAAAGATTTTGGAAGACACGTTCTAGTAAAGAAATTGTTGTCCCTGATGTAAAGAAGGGGGAATCATAAGATGTGGACAATCATTCAACAAATCTTTCCATATGCGATTGTATTTACGATCCCTCTTCTTATCACTGCTTTAGGGGGGCTATTTAGTGAACGAAGCGGTGTTGTCAACATTGGCTTAGAGGGATTGATGGTCATTGGAGCCTTCTCTAGTGCGCTTTCTATTTACTCTCTTCAACAAACCTATCCCAATCAAACATGGGTATTATGGGTTGGATTGTTAGCGGCAATGGTGGCAGGCATCCTGTTTTCGTTGCTGCATGCATTTGCCAGCATTAATTTAAGTGCGAATCAAATTATTAGTGGTACAGCCATTAACTTAATTGCCTCAGCGTTAACTGTATTTTTAGCACGAAATATTACTGGTAGTGGGAACATTCGCTTAACGAGTGGGTTTTCACCAATGGATATTCCGGTTCTTTCATCTATACCAGTTATAGGAAATTTATTCTTTACAAAGACCTATCCAACAACATGGTTTATTTTATTGGTTCTTGTTGTAAGTACTTTTATCTTATATAAGACAAAGTACGGACTTCGATTACGAGCTTGTGGGGAGTATCCACAAGCAGCTGAAGCAGCAGGAGTGAATGTACGTGGTATTCGTTATAGTGGTGTCATCATTTCCGGTGCTTTTGCCGGCCTTGGTGGTGCGTTGATTATTGTAACGTATGCCGGCGAATTTACAGGTACCGTTTCAGGTTTAGGATTTTTAGCGCTGGCTGCCTTGATTTTTGGACAATGGAGACCATATGGCGTGTTAGGAGCCACCTTCTTCTTTGGGTTTGCGAGTACGATTGCAAACGTATCACAGGTTATCCCTGAGTTTGCTGTCATTCCACCAATTATCCTAAAGACATTTCCATACGTGGTTACCTTAATTGCCTTAGTTGCTTTCTCAAAATCATCACAAGCACCAAAAGCAGCCGGGAACCATTTGATTCAGCTAAACGATAACGAACACGAAAATCCTCCGAACTTGGAGGATTTTTTCATACTCTAGACAAGTATTTAAAGGTTTAAAGGTATGAAAGCAGCAAATGAGTTGTAAGATTATAAGGAATTTGGGTAAGATAAAAAATAACATGACAACTTTTTACATACGTTATTATAGGAAGACTTATTTTAGGAGGGCTCATGATGACTGTGATTTCTGAAACTGTAAAAGAAATGCACGGCTACAGGCTACATATCGTGCAAACGGAAAAATACAAAACCAATACCTTTGTTTGGAAAATGAAATCCCCTCTGAATAAGGAAGATAATACACTGCGAGCACTTTTACCATATGTGTTACAAAGTAGCTCAAAAGCCTACCCATCAACTACCCATTTACGTTCATATTTAGATGAATTATACGGCGCCTCCCTTTATGTTGATTTAGCAAAAAAGGGAGAATACCATATCATTAGCTTTTCATTAGAAGTAGCTAATGAAAAGTTTTTATCTGACCCTACACCATTATTAAAGAAAGCAATTGAGTTTTTTTCTGAAATATTAACGAAGCCGAACGCTGACAATTCAACATTTGACCAAACAACAGTGGAAAGTGAAAAGCGAACGCTGAAGCAACGGATTCAATCTGTATATGATGATAAAATGCGCTATTCAAGCTTCCGATTGGTAGAAGAAATGTGTAAAGAAGAGCCGTATGCCTTAAGTGTGCATGGTCAGATGGAGGATGTCGACAAAATTACACCCCAACGACTCTATCAATATTACCAGCAAGCTTTTTCCGAAGACGAAATGGACTTTTATGTGATTGGTGATGTTAAAGCCGAGGAAGTTCAAGCAATTGCAAATGAGCTTTTGCAATTTGAAGCAAGAACACCTAAAACAGCCGAAAATCACCGAACCTATCAGTCACTTGAAGTGAAGGAAGTACAGGAAGTTCAAGATGTAAAGCAAGGAAAGCTGAATATTGGTTATCGCACTAATGTAGCTTACGGTGATGAGGATTATTTTGCGCTGCAGGTGTTTAATGGTATTTATGGCGGCTTCTCACACTCCAAGCTTTTCATTAATGTCCGAGAAAAAGCCAGCCTAGCGTACTACTGTGCTAGTCGACTTGAAAGCCATAAAGGGCTAATGATGGTGATGTCGGGTATCGACCATAATCATTATGATCAAGCGGTATCGATTATTAAAGAGCAAATGCAAGCGATGAAACAAGGAGATTTTACCGACCAGGAGCTAGAGCAAACAAAAGCTGTGATAAAAAACCAATTGCTTGAAACCATTGATACATCTCGTGGTATGATTGAAATCCTTTACCATAATGTTGTTTCTCACACGAATATTGCCTTGTCTGAATGGCTTGAGCAAATGGATAAAACGAACCGTGAGCAAATCATTAAGGTTGCTGAAAAAATAGAGCTAGACACCATTTATTTTCTAACTGGAACGGAGGCGGGCAAATGATGGAGAAAATAACCTTTGACCAGCTCCAAGAAGAATTATTTTATCAAAAAATGGATAATGGTTTAGATGTTTACATTTTACCAAAAAAAGGGTTTAACAAAACGTTTGCTACGTTTACAACGAAGTACGGGTCGATTGATAATCATTTTGTTGCGCATGGAAAATCAGATTTTGCTAAGGTCCCAGATGGAATAGCCCATTTCCTTGAGCATAAACTGTTCGAAAAAGAAGATGGCGATGTGTTTCAGCAATTTAGTCGACAAGGTGCATCTGCAAATGCATTTACATCCTTTACCCTGGACGGCTTATTTATTTTCAAGTACTGCAGATGTTGAGAGAAACTTAGAAACGTTAATTGACTTTGTTCAAGAACCATATTTTTCTGAGCAAACTGTTGAAAAGGAAAAAGGAATTATTGGCCAGGAAATAACGATGTATGATGACAATCCCGATTGGCGTCTATATTTTGGTCTCATCGAGAGTATGTACCATACGCACCCGGTAAAAATTGATATTGCGGGAACAATCGAGTCGATTTCTCACATTACCAAGGATATGCTGTATGAATGCTACCATACCTTTTATCATCCTAGTAATATGTTGCTGTTCATTGTTGGTCCTGTAGATCCTGAGGCAATCATGAAGCAGGTGGTTGACAACCAAGCGAAGAAAAAATATGACAAGCAGACAGACATTCAGCGAAAATACGATGCTGAGCCGGCTCCAGTTGCTGAACCAAACAAGGTATTAAAGATGAATGTCCAAACTTCAAAATGCTTAGTCGGGATTAAGGCTCCAAATGTTGATTTAGCTGGGGAGCAGATGCTCAAGCACGAATTAACGGTGAATGTCTTAATGGATCTCTTGTTTAGTAAAAGCACTGAAAACTATCACAAGTTATATAGTGAAGGTTTAATTGATGAAACGTTTTCGTTTGATTACACATTAGAAAAGGGCTTTGGGTTTGCAATGGTCGGTGGCGATACAAATGAACCAGATAAGTTGGCTGAAACGCTTAAAGCAATGTTTTTTGACGCAAAGAATGGCAATGCCTTCTCGGAGGAAGCATTAAGTCGCTCGAAAAAGAAAAAAATTGGGGCATTCCTACGAGCGGTTAACTCGCCTGAATATATAGCGAATCAATTTACACGCTACGCCTTCAATGAGATGGACCTATTTGCGGTCGTGCCAACACTTGAACAAATAACGCTAGAAGATGTTAAGGCAGCATGTTCAGAGCTTGTTTCACAAGAGCGATTTGCAGTTTGCCAAGTAGTACCAAACTCAAAATAGAATACGTGAAAGCGTCGGAAAGCCTCGACGCTTTTTTCAATAGATAGAGCAAATTCTGGAGGAGAAGAAATGAAAAAATATGTATTAATTACAGGTGCTAGTGGGGGAATTGGACGAGCGATCGCTCTGAAGCTTGCCGAGGAAGGGTATTCGTTGTATTTACATTATCACCAAAATGAAGGGGCGATACAGGAGCTCTTGACACAGCTTAAGAAATTTCCGGGAGAATACATCCCAATCCAAGCCAATTTAGCAGAACCAGACGGTTACAAACAAGTAGCGGCAAATATTTTCGGGATTGATGCAATTGTTCATAATAGCGGCAGTAGTCATTATGGTTTACTTGTTGATTTGGCTGAAAACGATCTGGATTATTTAATGACTCTGCACCTGCGGACACCAATGCTTTTGACAAAAGAATTACTTCCGAAAATGCTGGCTAAGAGACAGGGAAATATTATTGTGATCTCTTCGATTTGGGGACAAACGGGCGCAGCCTGTGAAGTGGCTTATTCAACGGTTAAAGGGGGGCAATTGTCCTTTATAAAGGCGTTAAGTAAAGAGGTAGCACTAAATGGTATCCGGGCCAATGCGATTGCTCCAGGCGCAATCTATACAGAAATGCTAAGCCAGTTTAATGATCAAGAATTAGAAATGCTCAAGGCTGATATACCTGGTAGGGAAACTCGGCACACCTGGAAAATATTAGCGATGCCGTTGCATTCCTTCTATCCGATCAAGCCGTCTACATAACAGGTCAAACACTTAGTATAAATGGTGGCTGGTATATTTAACTAATTGTTGATTGGAGCGGGAATCAACATCCAAGCTTAAAATAACGAATGATTTTATAAAACCAATGTATAGAATCTACCCTCTTTAAACAAAATAACAACGACTACTTTTTAAGGAGGTTTCACGATGTCTGTTTTAGATAACTGGTCACAATGGAAGGATTTCTTAGGAGATCGTCTTCATCAAGCTCAAAACACAGGGATGAACAAGGAAATCGTTACAGATCTTGCTTATCAAATTGGTGATTATTTGGCAAAGCAGGTTGAGCCAAAAAACGAGCAGGAAAAGATTCTAGCTGACTTATGGTCAGTTGCATCTCCTGGATGAGCAGCATGCGATCGCTAATCTCATGGTGAAGCTTGTCTCCAATGATGGAACTCAGTGATAAGCTGATTTTAAAAAGAGAGGAATTCCTCTCTTTTTTAATGGATAATTTGACCATAATAATGATATTCCTTAAATATGGATAGCTTGTTTTGTTTTTCCTTTCATCTTCATTCAAAATCATTTATTATAGTACCTAGAGTGAAAAAAAGGGGATAAATATCTCTTGACTGGAGATGGAGGGGTAATGTTGGAGAAAAAGAATGGTATCTAGAATATGAAATACAGAAAAACCGCCCTGGTCTACTAGGTGATATTTCCTCATTGCTAGGTATGTTAAAAATCAATATTGTGACGATCAATGGAATTGATGCTGGCCGTAGAGGTCTGCTAATAAAAGCAGAAGATAACGAACGTATTCAACGCTTAGAGTCAATTTTAAATACAATGGACACAATAAAAATAATTAAGCTAAGAGAGCCTAAGCTTATGGATCGGTTAGCAGTCCGCCACGGACGATACATACAAAGAGATGCAGATGATAAAAAAACGTTCCGCTTTATTCGTGACGAGCTTGGTGTTTTAGTTGATTTTATGGCAGAATTAATGAAGCAGGATGGACATAAGCTAATTGGAATTCGTGGAATGCCTCGTGTCGGGAAAACAGAATCGATTGTTGCATCAAGTGTTTGTGCTAGTAAGAGGTGGTTGTTCGTTTCTTCAACCTTGCTTAAGCAGACAATCCGAAATCAATTAATCGAGGATGAATATAGCGAAAACAATGTGTTCATTATCGATGGAATTGTTTCTACACGGAGAGCTAATGAAAGACATTGGCAGCTTATTCGTGAAATTATGCGCATGCCAACTGTGAAGGTAATTGAACACCCAGATGTTTTTGTTCAAAACACCGAGTATACCATGGATGATTTCGACTATATTATTGAACTTAGAAATGACCCTAGCGAGGAAATAACCTATGAATTAGTCGAGCATAACCCTGTTTCAGAGTTTGGCGGGTTTGATTTTTAACTTTTATTCAGCAATTATTGGTGGTGATTTCAGTGACTGAATTAGGAATTAAGCTAAAGGAAGCCCGCGAATTGAGAGGGCTAAGCTTAGATGATTTACAAACTATAACGAAAATTCAAAAACGATACCTCCAGGGCATAGAAGAAGGAAACTATGCAATGATGCCTGGTAAATTTTACGTGCGCGCATTTATTAAACAATATGCGGAAGCAGTAGGACTAGAAGCAGATGAATTATTTGATCAATTCAAAGCAGATATCCCATCCGCTCATGATGAACAAATTACTGAGAATATCTCTCGTGTTCAAACGAAAAAAGCACTTCCTGCAGGGAGCTCTAAAGTAATCGATATGCTTCCAAAAATTCTTATTGGCGCTTTCGTTATAGGTCTTATTGCTGTCTTTTATATGTTTGCCCAAAGAGGTGCAAGCGAGGATGACAAAAATGAAACAGCCAAGGGCAACCAAACTGTCGTGGTTGATGAAGAGTCTGAGGACTTAAAGAAAACAGAAGCAGAAACTGAAAAAGAAAAGACAACAAATGAAGACAAAAAAACGGATGAAGCTGCCACTGACAAAGAACAGTCTAGCAGTGATAAAGAAGAAAAAAAGGATAAAACAACAACCCAAGCCTTAGCTGTTGTAACAGCTCAAGGTAGCGAGACCACCTATGAGCTTAAAAATACGGACAAGTTTGAATTAAAGGTGGCAACGACTGGAGAAACTTGGGTAAATATTTTAAATGGCAAAGGGACATCTTTCTATCAAGGGATGCTAAAAGCTGGAGCAACCGATAGTCAAACCTTTGATTTTTCAAAAGAAACTGAAGCTGTCATCGTGGTAGGCCGCACACTTGATACCCAGATTTACGTGAACGGGCAAAAGCTTGAATATGCTGTGCCACCTGCAGATGAAGTTCGTCAAGATATTACGATTCGCTACGTATTAACGAACCAATAGTCATCAACCCGATGGCTATTTTTCGCTTTTCTATTTGTCTAGCTGCAGCGGCTAGGGGCTCGGGGTCATAAGTCAATCCCTTCCGGAAATCAGGATTTCCTGCAGGGCTCGCCTTATGCCTGTCGCCCCTAAGCAAGCCGCTTCCGCTTTTCTATTTTTGGGAGGAAATATAATATGAATTTACCTAATAAGATTACTGTGTCGAGAATTTGTTTAATCCCATTATTCCTTATTGTAATGGTTGTAGATTTTAATTGGGGAGAGATGAGCTTTATCGGGGCTGAGATGCCGGTTACCCATTTTGTCGGAGCGCTTATTTTCATTATTGCTTCTACAACAGATTGGATTGATGGCCATCTTGCCAGAAAATATAATTTGGTTACCAATATGGGCAAATTTTTAGACCCACTTGCTGACAAACTGTTAGTTTCTGCAGCCTTAATCGTGTTGGTTGAGCTTGGATTTGCACCTTCATGGATTGTTATTATCATCATCAGCCGTGAATTTGCTGTTACCTGGACTTCGTTTGATTCTTGCAGGCACTGGAGAAGTGGTTGCCGCAAATATGTTAGGAAAAATCAAAACCTGGGCGCAAATCGTCGCCATTTCTGCATTACTACTACATAATACGATCTTTGAACTAATCAATATTCGTTTTGATTTAATTGCACTATGGGTGGCGTTAATCTTTACGATTTGGTCAGGTTGGGACTATTTTGCAAAAAATAAAGAAGTACTAGTGAATTCAAAATAATAGGATCAACTAAGGGGGCATCATCTTGAACGCAGAAATCATTGCGGTAGGAACAGAGCTTTTACTAGGTCAAATTGTGAATTCGAATGCGCAGTTTATCTCAAAGCAGCTCGCTGATCTAGGGATAAATGTTTTCTATCACACCGTTGTTGGTGATAATTCATTACGGTTGAAATCTGCACTGGAAATTGCTGAAGCTCGCTCAGATTTAATTATTTTTACCGGTGGACTTGGACCAACAAAAGATGATTTAACTAAGGAAACGATTGCGGCCCATTTAGGCAAAAAACTCGTCTTTGATCAAGATGCCTTAAAATCCATTGAGGATTATTTTGCGAAAACGAATCGGACGATGACCGAAAATAATCGTAAGCAGGCCTTAGTATTAGAAGGCGCACATGTCTTACCAAATGATAATGGCATGGCACCTGGCATGGCCTTAGCACACGATAAGCGTGTATATATGCTGTTTCCGGGACCACCAAGTGAAATGGGTCCAATGATGGCTCATTACGGATTTAACTATTTATTATCAAAACAAACCGATCGAGAAAAAATTGTATCAAGAGTGCTCCGTTTCTTCGGAATTGGCGAGGCAACACTCGAAACAGAAATTGATGACTTAATAGAACAACAAACGAATCCGACCATTGCACCGCTCGCAGCTGATGGGGAAGTGACATTGCGATTAACTGCCAAGCACGCAGAAGTTTCAGAGGCTGAGAGATTACTTGATTCAACGGAAGCTGAAATCAGGAAACGTGTTGGTGAGTTTCTCTATGGTTATGATGAAACCTCTCTGCTCGAGGAAGCAATGAAACTATTACAGCAGCAAGGTCTGACCATTGCTTGCGCTGAATCACTAACAGGAGGCTTGTATCAGCAGAACATTACATCTGTCGCTGGATCCAGTCAGATTTTAAAAGGAGGAGTCGTTTGCTACACGAATGAAGTGAAGGCAAACATCCTCCATGTGAAAAAAGAAACTATAGATACAGACGGAGTCGTTAGTGAAGCCTGCGCAGAACAATTAGCGCGCAATGTTGCAGACCTAATGGGAGCGAATATCGGCATAAGCTTTACAGGTGTTGCCGGACCTACCGAATCAGAAGGAAAGCCGGTTGGAACGGTTTATATCGGCCTTCATATCGAAGGAAAACCAACCTTCGTTAAAAAGCTTCTCCTTGCCGGTAACCGTGATGCGGTTCGCAGTCGCACCGTGAAGCATGGCTTCTACTTATTAATAAAAAAATTATCAGAGACACAGAATGCTTAGTTGGCATTCTGTGTGATTGTCGACAAAAGGGGTTCGGAATGTCATATTCTGAACCCCTTTTGGTTGAAAGATTTTTGACCCCGCTTAGTCCCAGATTAGTCTGAGCTATAGGTTATGGAACGGACATATGGTTCTTTATTTTATAATATAATCGTTTTGCAAGAATTAAGAGGACATATGGTGCCTTATTTATATAAAAACCACTGAAATATCCCAAATAATGATTAAATAGAGAATCTGTTGTCCGTTTAGCCTATCAAAACAACACTTTTTGTTCATATCAGCGGAACACATGTCCGCTGCCTTAAGTGTTTTTTAAATAAGTCAATTTTGTTTTTTCCCATTCTGTTGATTTGACCTGAAATCGAAAGACTCTCTAGCAATAAACAACCAAATTTAAAAGATATATTTGTAACTTTGTTGTTTGTATGCGAATTTGTATTTTATAGTAAAAAATCCCCTCGGAATTTCAATTTTTCATAGGGGAAAGTTTTATTTTTACCCGAAATATTGGCATAGAAAAAAGCGAATAAATGTTCGATGTTTTTGTGGACAAACAAAAAAAAAGCAGTTATATTATAAATAGGTTTTGAGATGAGACAAGGAAGGGAAAGAGGTGAAAAGTACGTTTAACTAAAAACAGCGATCACAAGAATCACCACGTGAAAGCCAATAGGTTTTGGTCAAATCAAAGTTTGATCATAGAAACGTACAGGAATTACTGCTTTTTCTTCCTTGTTATTATAAAGGAGGAACAGAAGTGGCAAATGATCGTCAAGCTGCCTTAGAAATGGCATTGAAACAAATAGAAAAACAATTCGGTAAAGGCTCCATCATGAAACTTGGTGAGCAAACCGACCGCAAGATTTCCACTATTCCAAGTGGATCGCTTGCATTGGACATAGCACTAGGAGTAGGTGGGTACCCTCGAGGAAGAATTATTGAGATTTATGGTGAGTGATTCGTAACTTTATTGATTTTCTAAAGATACGAATATCGCCCGCTTGTTGGGAAACTGGCAAGATGAAAGGGGCAAAATCGGAAAACATCTCATAATTTGAGAAAATTCCGAGGTAACTGGATGAATTAAAAAGCATCAAGTACCGTAACGCGTACCAGGTGAACCTACTAAATGTAGAATATAATCCTGGCAAGAGTGTCCCTTCCCTAACAGATCATGCTGAGGGAGAATATGTACGCTGAGCTGAGTTGGAAACGACCAACTGTAGTTACACGTTTACCAGAGCGTGTAATGATGAGGGTGACCTCCAGAAGCAAGGATAAAAAGCCTTGTGTATAACAATCCTGCCCGAATCATCTGGTAAAACCACTGTAGCCCTACACGCAATTGCTGAAGTTCAAGCAAAAGGCGGTCAAGCAGCATTTATTGATGCTGAGCACGCCCTTGATCCAGTATATGCTCAAAATTTAGGTGTAAACATTGATGAATTGCTTCTTTCTCAACCAGATACAGGTGAGCAAGCATTAGAAATCGCTGAAGCACTTGTACGCAGTGGCGCAGTTGACATCCTTGTCATCGACTCTGTAGCTGCACTTGTACCAAAAGCGGAAATTGAAGGCGAAATGGGAGATGCCCACGTAGGTTTACAAGCCCGCTTAATGTCACAAGCACTTCGTAAATTATCAGGTGCCATCAACAAATCAAAAACAATTGCCATTTTCATCAACCAAATTCGTGAAAAAGTTGGTGTTATGTTCGGAAATCAACTTGTAGTTGCTTAATTTTGATTTTCACCGATTTAATTCTTAGATTATCCATGAAAATGAACTCGAAGATTTAAACGGTGTAATTAACAAAATTAAGGAGTTTACTCTGGGTTTCCCTTGCTAGCGATAGCATGAAAAAAACCTTGTGAACCCTTTTGCCTAGGGGTGTGGCTGTAATAGCTGCTAACGGTGAAGCCCTCCATATTTATGGGTAATACCGTGCCAAGCCTTATTAAATCCATAAGGAAGGTGTAGAGACTACCGAAAAGTGCTATTTAAGTAAACTGAGTAGGGTACGGCAGAGGATAGGCTGCTGCTGGAAGTGCAAGGCTCTCTATTTTGGAGATGAAGAGATAGTCCGCACTATAGAAATGGTAAATCTATAGAATATGCCAGAAACAACACCAGGTGGACGCGCCCTTAAGTTCTACTCAACTGTTCGACTTGAAGTGCGTCGTGCTGAACAATTAAAACAAGGTAACGATATTGTTGGTAACAAGACAAAGATTAAAGTTGTTAAAAATAAAGTGGCTCCTCCTTTCCGTGTCGCAGAAGTTGATATTATGTACGGAGAAGGTATCTCTAAAGAAGGCGAAATTATCGATATGGGCTCAGAGCTTGATATCGTTCAAAAGAGCGGATCTTGGTATTCATACAATGACGAACGCGTTGGTCAAGGTCGTGAGAATGCGAAGCTTTATTTAAAAGAAAACAAAGAAATCCGTTCTGAGATTCAACAAAAAATTCGCGATCACTATAACTTAGACGCTGAAAAGACCGTTACAGAGACTGATGATCAAGAGGAACTTGATTTAATAGACTAAATATTTTGCAGCAAGGCCATATTTCGGCTTTGCTGTTTTTCTATTATTTGGTTAGAAAGTAAAGAGAATGAGGCAAATAGAGGAAACCCCTTTAATATACAGGTCAATTTCGATAAACTGGGTAATTTTCTATCGTTTTAATAAAAAATGTTGTTCTTATTTTAAACTTCCAAATAAATATCTTTAATATAACCTGTATTTTTAATAAGAAATGATATTTTTGCAGAAATATATGCACCCGATTTTTCATATATGCACGCGAAAAGCCATATATGATTCAAGTCAAAAAATATATGATAAAACTTTGAAAAAATATGCACGACTTTCAATCCGATATGATCCGACTTCGAGAAAATATGCATGTTTCCCAATCCTTATGATACAAGTTTTTCTGATATGCACGACTTTCTCGAAATATGATCCAAGTTCTTAAATCAAAAAAATGATAACGTTCATCCGAAAATACCTAAATTCATCCTATTATCTTACCTCCACACACCCAATATGAAGCCTCAGCACTACAAACAAAAAATTATTTCCAAAATACGGCATTAGAAAACCCATTAATTGGGAAAACTAGATATCACAAGGGGGAAACCCTTGACAATAAAATTCCACAGCTTTACAATTGAAGATGTATATTTTACATTTTTATGAGTATGTGAAATGTTAAAAGCCCTCGTGCTGTATATTGATGTGAGAAACCAGTGTACATGCCGACATGTTAAGAAATGTATTAAAAGATCATAGCAAGAGGAGGTGAAACGATGGAACCTATTGCGATCATCTCCATTTTGCTTGGCCTATTCGTCGGTGCGGTTGTTGGCTATTTTATTCGTAAGTCCATTGCTGAAGCAAAGATTGCTGGTGCAACTAGTGCTGCAGAGCAGATTTTAGAAGATGCAAAGCGAGAAGCTGAAGCGTTAAAAAAGGAAGCACTGTTAGAAGCAAAGGACGAAATTCACAAGCTTCGTACAGAAGCTGAACGTGAGGTTCGAGAGCGAAGAAATGAACTGCAAAAACAAGAAAACCGTTTGCTGCAAAAAGAGGAGAATCTTGATCGAAAGGACGAATCGTTAGACAAGCGTGAAGCCCAATTAGAAAGAAAAGAGGATACTCTTAACCAAAGACAACAGCATATTGAAGAGATGGAAAGCAAAGTGGATGAGATGGTACGAATGCAACAAGCTGAATTAGAACGCATCTCAAGCTTATCGCGTGAAGAGGCAAAGAACATCATTTTGGACCGTATGGAACAGGAACTTGCCCATGATACTGCAATCATGATCAAAGAAAGCGAAAACCGTATTAAAGAAGAATCGGACAAGAAGGCAAAAGAAATACTGTCACTTGCGATTCAACGTTGTGCGGCTGACCATGTAGCAGAGACGACTGTTTCTGTTGTAAACCTACCAAATGATGAGATGAAAGGTCGAATTATTGGACGCGAAGGACGAAATATCCGTACTCTCGAAACATTAACTGGAATTGATCTCATTATTGATGACACTCCAGAAGCGGTTATTTTGTCAGGGTTTGACCCAATTCGTAGAGAAACGGCCCGCTTAGCTCTTGATAAGCTTGTACAAGACGGACGTATCCATCCTGCACGTATTGAAGAAATGGTGGATAAAGCTCGCCGTGAGGTTGATGAGCATATCCGCGAAATTGGTGAACACACTACCTTCGAGGTAGGCGTTCATGGGCTCCATCCGGATCTAATTAAGATTCTTGGCCGATTGAAGTTTCGGACAAGTTATGGCCAAAACGTGTTAAAGCATTCAATTGAAGTCGCTCAGCTTTCTGGATTATTGGCTGCTGAGTTAGGTGAAGATGAAACATTAGCGCGTCGTGCCGGATTACTTCACGATATTGGTAAGGCAATTGACCATGAAGTGGAAGGAAGCCATGTTGAGATTGGGGTAGAACTTGCTACGAAATACAAGGAACACCCAGTTGTTATTAACAGTATTGCTTCCCATCATGGAGATACTGAACCAACTTCAACCATTGCCGTCCTTGTTGCTGCTGCAGACGCATTATCTGCTGCGAGACCAGGAGCACGTAGCGAAACTCTTGAAAACTATATTCGTCGACTCGAAAAGCTTGAAGAGATTTCAGAGTCGTTTGATGGCGTTGAAAAGTCGTTTGCGATTCAAGCAGGTCGAGAAATCCGGATTATTGCTAAACCGGAACAAATCGATGACTTGGAAGCACATCGCTTAGCGCGAGATATTCGAAAGAGAATTGAAGAAGAACTTGATTACCCAGGTCATATAAAAGTGACGGTTATTCGGGAAACAAGAGCAGTAGAATATGCAAAATAAAGCGGTGCACTAAGCACCGCTTTTTTTATAGGATAAGAAAGTTTAACTTTTTGAAATAGAACAGTGTCTAGCTTCAGCGCCTAGCGCCTAGTGGACTTCACCCTCATTAAGTCAACATCGATTCGCACTATCGTGCTCATCGTGTTTCCTTTATCTCAGTCGGGATGGCTCCAGTCCATACGTCGCTGAGCGAGGCGCTTGCGCTTTTCTTATCCTCTGCGAAAGTGATGGAATACTTGAAACGTACTTAGCTTCATCAAGTCGTTGTGTATGCTTCAATATGGAACTATGCTAAAATGAAACACAGAAATCATTGTAATTGGAAAGGAAATAAAGATGAGAATTTTGTTTGTAGGAGATGTTGTAGGATCCCCTGGTCGAGATATGATCAAGGAGTATGTTCCGAAGCTAAAGGAGAAATACCGACCAACTTTAACGATCATAAATGGTGAGAACGCAGCAGGTGGAAAAGGAATAACGGAAGAAATTTATCGAAGCTTCCTTGAAATTGGTGCCCAAGCCGTAACGCTTGGTAATCATTCCTGGGATAATCGGGAGATTTTCGAGTTCATTGATAAAGCGAAATATTTAGTTCGTCCGGCAAACTTTCCAGAAGGCGTACCAGGAACTGGAATTGTCTACCTAAAGGTAAATCAAGATGAGGTGGCAATTATAAATTTACAGGGGCGGACCTTTATGCCGACAATTGATTGTCCATTTACAAAGGCAGATGAATTGGTCGAAGAAGCACGAAAGCGGACACCGATTATTTTTATTGATTTCCATGCAGAAGCAACTAGTGAAAAGCAAGCAATGGGGTGGTATTTGGATGGGAGAATATCAGCTATTGTAGGTACTCATACCCATGTTCAGACTGCTGATGAGCGTATTCTGCCGTCTGGTGCTGCCTATATTAGCGACGTTGGTATGACCAGGTCCTTATGATGGAATTCTAGGTGTTGAACGCGACGCGGTTATTAGGAGGTTTTTGACTAGTCTTCCAAGCCGATTTGAGGTACCAAAAGCAGGTCGAACTCAGCTGAGTGCGGTTTTAATTGACATCGATAAGAAAAACGGAACAGCTAAGAAAATTGAACGAATCCTTATCAACGATGATCATCCGTTTTTCTCATAATAAAATTCAGTTTAAATCAAAAATTACTTTTTAAAGCATGGATAAGCGTCCATGCTTGTTTTTTCGTCCAAGCTGGAATAACTCCTCCATTGAGCGAATATAGTAGCAATGGAATGATTTACACCTGATTTGTTCATGTAACTGAACATGCGGGATCGGGAATTAAACGAGGGGGAGCCAGGAATGGAAATATTAAAAGTTTCAGCAAAATCTAATCCTAATTCTGTAGCAGGTGCGCTTGCTGGTGTTCTACGTGAAAGAGGAGCTGCGGAAATACAAGCAATTGGCGCAGGTGCATTGAATCAAGCCGTAAAGGCGGTTGCCATCGCAAGAGGTTTCGTTGCACCAAGTGGAGTCGATTTAATTTGTATCCCGGCATTTACAGATATTAAAATTGACAACGAAGAACGTACAGCGATAAAGCTAATTGTAGAACCAAGATAGACAAAGGTAATGAGAATTGTAGTTAGCTAGTGACTGTTCGAAGGCTAGCTATAAATGGGAACGCACTTTTCAATATTGGTTAAAGTGTTATTTTTAAAAAACAATAGAAGGTTATACACAAAATACCTGTTTGGTGCAATTGCAAACAGGGTTTTTTTTGTGTATTTTCTAAACCCCAAATATTGAATCATATTCCAACTCCATAAAAAAACTATTTTAAAATACATATACAAATACAAATGTTTAATTTGGCAAAATGCCAATATCGTTATAAAACAGATAATCCCTTGTATTTATAGGGTTTTTCCACTTAAATAGACGAGTAATCAATCACTTTTTTTGAAGCAAATCAATAATATTTCTTAAAATAAAAAAATATTCACATTTTCGTCAAAATTTAGTCTTTAAGGGTTGCAATTTTTGACAGTAAGGTCTAGAATTGTAATCGTTTAGTACCATACTTTAAAAATTTTATAGGAAATTCTTTTTTCAATAAGGTTAATTTCTAGTGAATTGCTGAGGAAGGTGCTACACTGAGAATGTAAAAATATTCTACATATTTTCTTAACGTATCCAAAGGGGTGTAAGAAATGATTAATCAGCTTTCATGGAAAGTTGGCGGGCAGCAAGGGGAAGGCATAGAAAGTACAGGGGAAATATTTTCCATAGCCTTAAATCGTTTAGGCTACTATTTGTATGGATATCGTCACTTTTCATCTCGTATTAAAGGCGGCCACACAAATAATAAAATCCGCGTAAGTACGAAAGAAGTTCGTTCCATCTCAGATGATCTTGACATTTTGGTTGCATTTGACCAAGAAACGATTGATCTAAACTATAAAGAACTCCACGACAACGGAGTTATCATGGCAGATGCAAAGTTTAATCCACAACAACCAGCAGATACAAAGGCTTCATTGTATGCGGTTCCATTCACAGAAATCGCGACTGAACTTGGTACTTCATTAATGAAGAACATGGTAGCAATCGGGGCAACTAGTGCCGTGCTAGACCTTGATATTCATGTATTCGAAGAAGTAGTAACAGAGATCTTTGGTAAAAAGGGTCAGCAAGTCGTTGACAAAAACATGGAAGCAATTCGTTCTGGTTTTGAATATATGAAGGAAAAGCTTAATGATGGCATTGAACCAATGCATCTTGAAAAAGCGGATGGCCAAAAGCGTCTGTTTATGATTGGTAATGATGCAATCGCAATGGGAGCAATGGCTGGTGGATGTCGCTTCATGGCAGCTTATCCAATAACACCTGCTTCTGAAATTATGGAATATTTAATTAAGAAATTACCAGCATTAGGTGGAGCTGTTATTCAAACAGAAGATGAAATCGCAGCTGCAACAATGGCTATCGGTGCTAACTACGCTGGAGTTCGTTCTATTACAGCTTCTGCAGGTCCTGGTCTTTCATTAAAAATGGAAGCAATCGGACTAGCAGGTATCACAGAAACTCCTATTGTTATTGTTGATACACAACGTGGTGGTCCATCTACTGGTCTACCAACTAAGCAAGAGCAATCAGATTTAATGGCAATGATCTACGGAACACATGGTGAAATTCCAAAGATTGTAATGGCGCCAAGTACAGTTGAAGAGGCATTCTATGATGCTGCTGAAGCATTTAATCTAGCAGAAGAGTACCAATTGCCAGTCATCTTATTAACAGACCTGCAATTATCACTTGGTAAACAAACAGTTGAACCGCTAGATTATAGTAAAATCGAAATTCGCCGTGGTAAGCTAGTTAATGAAGAGCTTCCTGAGGTTGAAAATAAAGGCTACTTTAAACGTTATGAAGTAACAGAGGATGGAGTTTCTCCACGTACTATTCCTGGTATGAAAAATGGTATCCACCATGTAACTGGGGTAGAACATGCTGAAACAGGTAAACCGTCTGAATCTGCTGCAAATCGTATTGCACAGATGGATAAGCGTTTTAGAAAAATAGCAAACTTGAAATTTAATACACCAGTCTACAAAAACGCTCCGCATGAGGATGCCGATCTACTAATTGTTGGTTTCAACTCTACTAGAGGTGCAATTGAAGAAGCGATTGTTCGTTTAGAGCAAGATGGATTAAAGGTAAACCACGCACATATGCGTCTAATCCACCCATTCCCGCTTGATGAAATGCTACCACTAATCAATTCTGCTAAGAAAATTGCAGTAGTTGAAAACAACGCAACTGGTCAGCTTGCTAACATCATTAAAATGAATGTTCCATGTGCTGATAAGTTGGTTAAAATTGTGAAGTATGACGGAAATCCGTTCTTGCCGCATGAAGTTCATTCAAAATGCAAGGAGTTGTTCTAAAATGGCCACATTTAAAGACTTTCGTAATGATGTGAAACCAAACTGGTGTCCTGGATGTGGAGACTTTTCAGTGCAAGCTGCAATTCAACGTGCAGCTGCAAATGTCGGTTTAACGCCTGAAAACTTAGCTGTAATCTCTGGTATCGGTTGTTCCTGGACGTATTTCCGGTTACATTAACTCATATGGCTTCCACGGTATCCATGGTCGTGCATTGCCAATCGCCCAAGGGGTGAAAATGGCAAACCGTGATGTAACGGTTATCGCTTCAGGCGGTGACGGTGATGGATTCGCAATTGGTATGGGTCATACTGTCCATGCAATCCGTCGTAACATCAACATTACTTACATTGTAATGGATAACCAAATCTATGGTTTAACGAAGGGGCAGACATCTCCTCGTTCAGCTGCTGGATTTAAAACAAAATCAACGCCTATGGGATCAGTTGAACAAGCGATTTCACCAATTGAACTTGCCTTAACAGTTGGTGCAACATTTGTTGCTCAAAGCTTCTCTACTGATTTGAAGGATTTAACTGCTCTAATTGAAGCAGGAATCAAACATGAAGGCTTCTCTTTAATCAATGTGTTTAGTCCATGTGTAACTTATAATAAAGTGAACACTTATGACTGGTTTAAAGAAAACTTAACAAAAACTAGCTCAATTGAAGGCTATGATCCATCAAATCGCGAAAAAGCGATGCAATCATTGATGGAAAACAAAGGTCTATTAACTGGACTAATTTATCAAAATACAGAAAGAAAATCTTACCAAGATTTAATTTCTGGCTACTCAGAAAAACCTCTAACTCAAGCAAACCTTGAATTAGACCAAGAATACTTTGACAAGCTTGTTGAAGAATTCGTATAAAAATAGACTTTCCAAACCCGCTAGGTTCTAACCTAGCGGGTTTTTAGTATGTTCTAGAAAATGAAGGACATCCTAAAAACGTTCACAATCTGTCAAATATTTTGGTGGTAATTGATTGAAATTGAAAGATTGTGATTGATTTATGGAATCGTTTGCAGTAATATATTGTTCAAAGGGGTGATGAATATGTTAACTCCAGAGAGACATCAATTAATTTTAAAAATCTTAAAAGAACAAAACACCGTGAAAATACAGGATCTTGTTGATTTAACAAATAGCTCTGAATCAACGATTCGTCGTGATCTTACTCAATTAGAGGAAGAGAAATTCCTAAAAAGAATTCACGGAGGTGCTGCACTACTCCAAGGAAAACTGCAGGAAATGAGCATGACAGAAAAATCATCCAAAAACCTTCAAATGAAGAAAGAAATTGCTCATTTTGCAGCAGGCTTGGTGGAAGAAGGCGATTGTATTTATCTTGATGCAGGCTCGACTATTTTTGAGATGATTCCATTCTTACCAGATAATATTGTCGTTGTAACAAATGGATTAATGCATGTCAGTCCAATAATGGAAAAAGGAATTGACCTTTTTCTCGTCGGTGGTCAAGCCAAGAAGAAAACCGGAGCCATCATCGGACGGGGTGCATTACTAAGTCTTGAAAACTATCGGTTTGATAAATGCTTTATGGGAGTAAACGGAATTCATCCTCAGTATGGATACACTACGCCAGACCAGGAAGAGGCGATGATTAAACAAAAAGCAATCGAATTATCGCGCGAGGCATTTGTATTAGCCGATGACTCAAAATTCTCGGAAATTGCTTTTGCGAAAATTGCCGATCTGCATGAAGCAGTCATTATTACAAACGAAATGAATCATGAATCGATAGAAACGTACCATAGCAAAACTACAATTAAGGTTGTGACAACATGATTTACACATTAACTTTAAATCCTTCAGTTGACTACATTGTCCAATTAGAAGAATTTCATCCAGGTGAGTTGAATCGCTCAAGCCGAGAAGACAAATTTCCTGGTGGCAAAGGCATAAATGTTTCAAGAGTTTTAAATGTAATGGGTGTACCTAGTAAATCCCTTGGTTTCATTGGTGGTTTTACTGGAAAGTATATTGAAGATTATCTTCAAAATGAATCAATCTCTACGGATTTTGTTCAGGTGAAAGAAGATACAAGAATCAATATTAAGGTTAGAACAGAAAAAGAAACAGAAATCAATGCAAAGGGACCTAACATTCAACAGGCTGATTTTGATGCATTAAAGGAAAAAATTAAAAAATTAACCCGTGAAGATGTCCTTGTTTTAGCAGGAAGCATTCCATCGACATTACCAAAAACGACCTATGAAGAGCTTGTTAAGATTTGTGCTGAAAATGGGGCTGGATTTGTTGTCGACGCTGAAGGTGAACTGTTAATGAAGGTATTGCCGTATCATCCATTTCTGATTAAGCCTAACCATCATGAACTGGGAGAAATTTTCGAAGCTGAAATAACAACCTGTGAAGAAGCGGTTTATTATGGGAAAAAGCTCGTTGAAAGAGGAGCTCAAAATGTAATCGTTTCACTTGCAGGAAGTGGGGCAGTTTTTATCAACAAAGAAACAGTATTGATCGCTAATGTTCCAGGTAGGAGAAGTGAAAAGTTCAGTAGGTGCTGGTGACTCTATGGTAGCTGGATTTTTAGCGAAATACAGAGAATCAGGTGATTTTGACGCTGCTTTTCAATATAGCGTCGCATCAGGTAGTGCAACGGCCTTTTCAATTGGACTTTGTACGCTTGATAAAGTAGAACAATTACGCCATGAAGTAAACATCCAACCATACAAGGAGAGAGCCTAATGAAAATTACTGAATTATTAACTCAGGATACGATCACTCTATCAATCCCAGGCACGACGAAAGAGTCAGCGATTGATGCTCTTGTTACTGTACTTGACAAAGCTGGTAAACTTACAGATAAAAATGCATATAAAAAGGCTATTCTAGCAAGAGAAAGCCAAAGTACAACGGGAATTGGGGAAGGTATTGCAATCCCACATGCAAAGACGACTGCTGTGAAACAAGCAGCGATTGCCTTTGGAAAATCAACGCAAGGCGTAGACTATCAATCTCTTGATGGCCAGCCTGCCCATTTGTTCTTTATGATTGCAGCCCCAGAAGGTGCAAACAATACTCATTTAGAGGCGTTGTCTCGTTTATCTTCTATATTAATGAATGAGGATGCACGTGAAAAGTTACGAAATGCTAAGACTGCTCAAGAAGTGATCTCGATTATCGATAGCTATGATTCCCAGGATGAAAAAGAAGAGCAAAGCATGGCGGGTAAAAAGCAATTTATCGTTGCTGTAACGGCTTGCCCAACTGGTATCGCCCACACTTATATGGCTGCAGATTCCCTTCGAGCGAAAGCAGCTGAACTGGGTGTAGAGATTAAAGTTGAAACAAACGGTTCTGGTGGAGCGAAGAATGTGTTAACTCAAGAAGAAATTGAAAATGCAACAGCGGTTATTGTTGCAGCGGATACAAAAGTGGAAATGGCTCGCTTTAAAGGAAAGCATGTCATTGAAACGGCTGTTGCTGATGGAATTCGCAAACCTCAGGAATTAATCAACCGTGCTGTAAATCAAGATGCACCGGTTTATAAAGGTTCGGCTGGAGATGTTTCTGAGAATAAGTCTGGTTCACAAAAAGGCTTAAGTGTAGGCGCGACCATTTACAAGCATTTGATGAGCGGTGTTTCCAACATGCTTCCGTTCGTTGTCGGTGGTGGTATCCTCATCGCCATCTCGTTCATGTTTGGTTATAAGGCATTTGACCCAAATGATCCGACCTATAATGTGATTGCTGAAGCTCTCATGACCATTGGTGGCGGAAGCGGAGCGTTTGGATTTATTGTACCAGTGTTAGCTGGTTTCATTGCGATGAGTATAGCAGACCGTCCTGGATTTGCACCTGGTATGGTTGGAGGAATTTTGGCAGCAGCAGGTGGTGCAGGTTTCCTTGGTGGAATGATTGCCGGCTTCTTAGCAGGTTATTTAGTTGTCGGATTGAAAAAAGTGTTAAGTGGTTTACCTGCTTCTCTTGAAGGAATCAAAACTATCCTTTTATACCCTTTGTTAGGGATTGCATTGACAGGATTCATCATGGTATTCGGAATTAACAAACCAGTTGGTCTTTTAAATAGTGCAATTACAGAGTGGTTATCAGGAATTGGAACTGGAAATGCAGTAGTACTTGGAATTATCCTTGGTTTAATGATGGCATTTGATATGGGTGGTCCTGTTAATAAAGCAGCATACGTTTTTGGTACAGGTTTATTAGCAAACGGTGTTTATGAGCCAATGGCAGCAATTATGGCTGCTGGAATGGTCCCACCTCTTGCAATTGCAGTAGCTACTACTCTATTTAAAAATAAATTTACAAAACAAGAAAAAGATGCTGGTAAAGCAAACTACATTATGGGTCTATCGTTTATCACTGAGGGTGCAATTCCATTTGCAGCTGCTGACCCAGTACGTGTTATTCCATCCGTAATGGCTGGAGCAGCTGTAACAGGTGCATTATCGATGATGTTCGGCATCGGAATTCGTGCTCCACACGGCGGAATGTTCGTTGTTCCTCTAGTGGATGGCAACTGGCTCCTGTATTTGTTAGCCATTTTAGCAGGAACAATGGTCAGTGCATTGCTAATCGGTTTCTTAAAGAAACCAGTTACAGAATAGAAGACATAGACGGCAGCGATGATTCGCTGCCGTTTTTCTGTGTGGATCGTCTAAGAGGAAGGGCGAGTGCATGTATGTGTCGGTGGTGGATATGGTTGTCGAACTTTGTCAAATGGCAGATATTTGGTCAAAACAGGTGGATAAAATACGAAAACAGGCGGTGAACCATTAATACAGGCGGATATTCAGGCGAAACAGGCGGATATACCCAAAAGAAAATCAATTAGGACAAGAAATTAACAGCAGCTAACTTCAATGTCCCTTTTTCCGCACACTTCAACCGCACAAGCACGGAAAGGTTTTCTATTGTTTTCAGCGTTTTTTGGCTTTATACTATTATAATGTGTATGTGATTTGTCACTAATGGAATAAATGGGATGTACGTGATATTTTTTTTGTTCCACCTAGTCAAAAAAGAGAGGGAAATCACTCATAAACTGACGAAAGTAACACTTTATTGTAAAATGGAAGGAGCAATACAGGAACATGAATGAAAAGCAACGTTTAGAAGGTCAACAAGTGCAGGGTGCTAATTCTTCGGACAAAAAATCCGACAAGGATTACAGCCAGTACTTCGAAACCGTAATTACAGCTCCATCGTTAAAAGATGCGAAATCTCGTGGGAAGGAAGAAGTTAAGTATCATAATGACTTCAAAATTCCTGAAGAATTCCGCGGTATGGGTGACGGAAGAAAATTCTACATTCGCACCTACGGCTGTCAAATGAATGAGCATGATACAGAGGTTATGGCGGGAATCTTTTTAAGCCTTGGCTATGAGCCTACTGATTCTGTTGAGGACGCCAATGTCATTCTATTAAATACGTGTGCGATCCGCGAAAATGCGGAGAACAAAGTATTTGGTGAAATTGGTCACCTTAAAGCTTTAAAGACTGAAAAGCCAGATCTTCTTCTTGGTGTATGTGGCTGTATGTCACAGGAAGAATCCGTCGTCAATCGAATTCTTTCCAAGCATAACTTTATTGACATGATTTTTGGAACGCATAATATCCACCGCTTACCACATATTTTACAAGAAGCGTATATGTCTAAAGAAATGGTTATTGAGGTTTGGTCGAAGGAAGGTGACGTAATTGAAAATCTTCCGAAGGTCCGCCGCGGTAACATCAAGGCATGGGTAAATATTATGTACGGCTGTGATAAATTCTGTACGTACTGTATCGTACCTTTTACGCGTGGAAAAGAGCGTAGCCGTCGACCAGAGGACATTATTCAAGAAGTGCGTAATCTTGCTGCACAGGGATATCAGGAAATCACCTTACTAGGCCAAAACGTGAATGCATATGGTAAGGATTTTAGCGATATGAAATACGGTCTTGGCGATTTAATGGATGAAATTCGCAACATTGGCGTACCACGAATTCGCTTTACAACAAGCCATCCACGCGACTTCGATGATCACTTAATCGAAGTTTTAGCGAAAAAAGGCAACCTGATGGAGCATATACACCTGCCAGTTCAATCCGGATCAACCGAAGTATTGAAAATTATGGCGAGAAAATACAATCGTGAGCAATACCTTGAGCTTGTTCGAAAAATTAAAGCGGCGATTCCAGATGTAACCCTAACCACAGACATCATTGTTGGATATCCGAACGAAACGGATGAGCAATTCGAAGAAACGTTATCATTATATCGTGAAGTAGGATATGAAGCTGCTTACACGTTTATTTACTCTCCTCGTGAAGGAACACCTGCTGCCAAAATGGTAGACAACGTTCCGATGGAAGTGAAAAAAGAACGGTTACAACGCCTAAACAACCTTGTAAATGAACTATCAGCTGAGGCGATGAAACAATATACGGGCCAAATTGTAGAAGTACTAGTTGAAGGGGAAAGTAAAAACAACTCAGATGTTTTAGCGGGCTACACTCGCAAAAATAAATTAGTAAACTTCACCGGTCCAAAAACGGCAATTGGTAAAATTGTTAAAGTGAAAATTACCGAAGCAAAAACATGGTCATTAAACGGAGAAATCGTAGAAGAATTTGAACCAGTCGAGGTGTAGGAGTATGGGGAAGTATACAAAGGATGATATCGTCGCAAGAGCAAAAGAACTTGCACAAATGATTTCTGAAACAGAAGAGGTTGATTTTTTCAAAAAAGCAGAAGCAAAAATCCATGATAATGAAAAAGTTGCGCAAACAATTAGCACCATTAAAGGCTTACAAAAACAAGCTGTTAATCTTCATCATTATGGAAAAGAAAATGCGTTAAAAAATGTCGAGGACAAAATTGCTCAGCTTGAAGCAGAACTAGATGAAATTCCAGTTGTTCAAGAATTTAAGCAATCTCAAATCGAAGTCAATGAATTGCTGCAAATCATTGCGTCAACTATTTCCAATACAGTGACAGACGAAATCATCACCTCTACTGGTGGAGACCTACTTCAAGGAAAAACTGGAGCTGCGCTCGAGCACGATCATTGTAACCACTAAAATTCATATTGTAAAAACCAGATGGCGATGTTTCATTCGCGTCTGGTTTTTTATTTTTGGAATCTTTTCGGGACAATCGAATTTTCGGAACCACTCTTCGTAAAAATCATACTATGAACTATGCCTAAACTTTTACCGCAGGGGTTAAAATTGTCGCACACTAGTCTAATATCTCGCATAGGATGAATTGAAAATGAATGAGGAGGTTCGCTCGCAATGGGAGAATACAGAGAGATTATTACGAAAGCGGTTGTGGCGAAGGGACGTAAATATACACAGTCTAAACATACAATCTGCCCTGATCACACACCGTCCAGCATTCTCGGCTGTTGGATCATTAACCATAAATACGAGGCGAAAAAGGTCGGAAAAACTGTAGAGATCCACGGTACTTATGACATTAACGTTTGGTACTCATATTGTGATAATACAAAGACAGAGGTAGTAACTGAGCGTGTAAGCTATTCAGATACCGTGAAACTTAAACACCGTGACCCAGGCAGCTTCGATGATCAAGAAGTAATCGCACGTGTCCTACAACAACCGAATTGCTGCGAGGCAGTGATTTCACAGAGTGGAAGCAAAATCGTCGTCCACGTTGAAAGAGAGTTTCTTGTTGAGGTAATCGGTGAAACAAAAGTTTGTGTAGCCGTTAGCCCAGGAAAATGTGGCAATCATGAAGATGATTGGGGAACAGATCTTGATGATGAATTCAAAGATTTAAACCCAGATTTCCTCAAGGAAAAAAGCGAAAAGAAAAAATAAGCAGAAACTAGGAAGGTCTTGCTTCCTAGTTTTTTTTGATTGGGGGAGACATCGTGTTGGTGTATCCCGAAAAAGTTAGCATGGAAACGGAAAACGGGTATGGTGCCCGCGTCCCCCGAAAAACCGCTTGAGCGGTATCGATAAGCCAGCTATCGTGCCCGTGTCCCCAAAAAAACCGCTCGCTCGGTAACGATAAGCCAGCTATCGTGCCCGTACACCCCAAAAAACTGCTCGAGAGGTAACGATAACCCGGCGATCGTGCCCGCGCACCCCAAAAAAACGCTCACCTGGTAACGATAAGCAAGTTAACTCGCGCGAAACCCAAAATCCACCAATCCAATGCGAGCAACCAACCTCTTCACCCCAAAATCCCCACACCATAAAAAAATAGGTAAAGGTTTCTTATCTCCATCAATATTTCAGTATGGTATAATTAATTGTCGAAAAAGAACTGATAGTTTAAGAATGTTGGAGGAAATTATGGCAACCTATACGCCGATGATACAACAATATTTACAGGTGAAGGCAGACTACCAAGATGCCTTTTTATTTTTTCGTTTAGGAGATTTTTACGAGATGTTCTTCGATGACGCGATTCGCGCATCACAGGAACTTGAAATTACGTTAACGAGCCGTGAAGGCGGGGGCGATGGGAAAATCCCAATGTGCGGTGTCCCTCATCATTCAGCTCCACAATACATTGAACAATTAATTGAAAAAGGCTACAAGGTCGCAATTTGCGAACAAACCGAAGACCCGCGTCAGGCGAAGGGAGTCGTCAAGCGTGAGGTCGTTCAACTGATTACTCCAGGAACGATGATGGAGGGCCGTGGCCTCAGTGAAAAAGAAAACAACTACCTTGCATCGATTACGATTTTTGAAGACGACGAAACGTACGGCTTTGCTTATAACGATTTGTCCACAGGAGAAAATCGCGTTGCCTTACTAGCAGGTAGCTTTGATGAAGTGCTAAATGAATTATCGATCTCAGGGGCGAAGGAAGTCGTTGTAGCTTCGACGTTCCCAGAAGAGCTGCAGCGGAAAATTCGCGAGCGGGCAACCGTCACAATTTCGTTAGAAGATGATGTAGCAACGCCAACCCATTACGAACCACTCTTGCAAAACCTAGACCAACCAAAAATGCGTCAAACCATATCAAGACTGCTAAACTACTTATACCGTACGCAAAAAAGAAGTCTGGATCATTTACAACCTGGTTTTGCCATATCAGATTCAACAATTTATGAAAATCGATTATTATTCGAAGCGCAACCTTGAATTAACAGAAACAATCCGCTCAATAGGCAAGAAAGGCTCGCTGCTCTGGCTATTAGACGAAACGAAGACGGCTATGGGTGGCCGCCTCCTGAAGCAATGGATTGATCGCCCTCTGATAAGCCGTGATGAAATCGAGCGACGTCATTCCCTTGTCGACACGTTTTTAACTCATTATTTTGAACGTCAGGACCTTCGTGAAAAATTAACCGAGGTATACGACCTAGAACGACTTTCCGGTCGAGTCGCGTTTGGAAACGTCAATGCACGTGACTTAGTTCAACTCAAACGTTCACTTTGGCAAATCCCTGCCATTAAACAATTAGTAGGGAGCTTACCGAACGACACAGCCACAACACTGGCACAGCAACTTGATCCCTGTGAAGAAGTAACCGACCTACTTGAACGAGCTTTAGTGGAAAATCCGCCAATCTCTCTAAAAGAAGGAAACATCATTCAGGATGGCTACCATGAAGAACTCGATCGTTATCGTGATGCGAGTCGGAACGGCAAAACATGGATTGCCCAATTAGAACGGCAAGAGCGCGAAAAAACAGGCATTAAATCACTGAAAATTGGCTATAACCGTGTGTTTGGTTATTATATCGAAATCACAAGAGCCAACCTGCATCTACTTCAAAACGATCAATACGAACGTAAGCAGACGCTATCGAATGCCGAGCGCTTTATCACTCCTGAATTAAAGGAAAAAGAAGCATTAATATTACAGGCTGAAGAAAAAATCGTTGAGTTAGAATACGAGCTTTTCACAGAAATTCGTGAAAAAATTAAAGAATATATCCCAAATTTGCAGGCACTGGCCAAACGCATTAGCGAGCTGGATGTACTGCAGTGCTTTGCGACGGTGAGTGAAGAACGCCATTACGTGAAGCCACAGTTTTCATCTGAACGGAAAATCTACCTAAAAGACGGCCGTCATCCTGTTGTCGAAAAGGTTTTGAATGCGCAAAGTTACGTTCCAAATGATTGCTACATGGACGCAGAGCGTGAAATCCTGTTGATTACGGGGCCGAATATGTCAGGTAAAAGTACGTATATGCGTCAGGTCGCATTAACGGCGATCTTAGCGCAAATTGGCTGCTATGTCCCGGCAACAGAAGCTGTCCTACCGATTTTTGACCAAGTATTTACGAGAATCGGTGCAGCGGATGACCTAATTTCCGGTCAAAGTACCTTCATGGTTGAAATGCTCGAAGCGAAAAATGCCATTACAAACGCAACGGCATCCAGCCTGATTTTATTCGATGAAATCGGCCGTGGAACCTCAACCTATGACGGAATGGCGCTAGCCCAGGCAATGATCGAATACATCCATCATCGCATCGGTGCAAAAACCCTATTCTCAACCCATTATCATGAGTTAACCGTACTCGATGAAGCGTTAGACATGTTGAAAAACGTCCATGTCAGTGCGGTTGAGCAAAACGGAAAAGTCGTCTTCCTTCATAAAATTAAAGAAGGAGCAGCCGATAAAAGCTATGGAATTCATGTGGCCGAGCTTGCTGAACTGCCACAAGAGGTTATCAGCCGCGCCAATGAAATCCTCCAAGCGCTCGAGCATAAGGACGAACAACAGGAACAGAAGAATTCAGCGCAAGTAGTTAAGCTAGTAAATTCGCAAGTTACGAATCCAACAGAGCAGCAAGATCTAGTTCCTATGAAAAATAAAGAAGTTGAGCAGCCAGCCCAAGTGGGAGATGCGCAACTTTCATTTTTTGACGAAATAAAAGAACCAAAAAAGAAAGACCTAAATTCCAAAGAACGCAAAGTTCTCGACCAGTTAAAAGAAATGGATTTACTTGAGATGACGCCACTTCAGGCGATGAACATGTTATATGAGCTTCATAAGAAAGTTAAAGGGTAACTGTCCGCAAAGCGTACTGTCGCTCCAATCAACAATCAGATTAACACACTTTAATAAATCAGCACGGAGGTGAGCAATCATGGGAAAAATCATTCTGCTGGATGACGCTCTATCAAATAAAATTGCCGCAGGTGAGGTTGTCGAACGGCCTGCCTCAGTTGTAAAGGAATTAGTCGAAAACTCAATCGATGCAGGTAGTACCATCATTGAAATTGATGTGGAAGAGGCAGGTCTTGCAAAAATACGAATCATCGACAATGGAGCTGGAATCGAGGAAGAGGATGTCCTGATTGCTTTCCAACGCCATGCAACGAGTAAAATCAAGGATGAGAAGGACTTATTCAGAATTCGTACACTAGGATTTCGTGGAGAAGCCTTGCCAAGTATCGCCTCTGTTTCACGGCTTGAAATCAAAACGTCAACAGGTTTGAGCGCGGGAACCAGCGTCGTTATTGAAGGCGGACACGTTGTCGCGAATGAGAAAGCACCGAGTCGAAAAGGAACAGACATCACAATTAGTGATTTATTTTTTAATACGCCTGCGCGGCTAAAATATATGAAGACGATTCATACCGAATTAGGGAATATAACCGATCTTGTTAACCGCCTTGCGCTAGCACATCCCGAGGTTTCGTTTCGGTTAATTCATAATGGCAGGCAGCTTATGCAAACAACAGGTAATGGTGATGTTCGCCAGGTTCTTGCCGCAATTTACGGAATGAATATTGTGAAAAAAATGATCCCGATTAGCGGTTCTTCATTAGATTTTACGATTGATGGCTATGTGGCATTACCTGAAATAACGAGAGCTTCAAGAAATTATATCTCAACGATGATCAATGGTCGTTTTATTAAAAATTACTCCTTGGTCAAAGCAATCCAAGAAGGCTACCATACTCTGTTACCGATTGGCCGCTTTCCAATCGTTATGATCAACATAAATATGGATCCGATCCTTGTTGATGTGAATGTCCATCCATCTAAGCTTGAGGTTCGATTAAGCAAGGAGCAGGAATTAAATTCGTTAGTCAGTTGGATTATTAAGGATGCATTTAAAAGTCAACAATTGATCCCATCTGGCTATACAGCGCCAAAAATCGAAAAGCCAAAATCGGAGCAAACCTACTTAGAACTTGATCATTTACCTTCTGAAACAGAATCGATGCGAGGTCAACAATCAACAGGTTTAGGTGAGAACAAGCGGGATACGGCTGAACAAAATGCGTCATCCGCACCTCGTTCTCCGCAAAGTGATACTGGGAATGTTAGAGGCGGCGGGTTTTCTCCACAAGTGGCCGAAGCAGTCGCCAATCTTGTGATGATGAATAGTGGGGGAGCATTTGCAGCTCCGAAGTTTGCACCTAGTGAATCTCGGGATTCTGTACATCGCGAAGTTGCGGTCGATCAACAGACTGCTAAAGAAAATGAAGGATCCTTAGACCGAGTTAATCAGCAAATTCCTGTTGAGCATCAACATGCCGACGAACGCAATGATGTTGAAGAAGATCATTTCGATGGTACTGATGAACAATCAGGCGAGGACTATTACACTGATTCAGTTCCTCAGCCGTCACATCACAATCAGGTTTCCGTTCAACCCGTCCATCAGCAGGTTGCCTCACGTGTTCCACCTCTCTATCCAATCGGGCAAATGCACGGAACCTATATTTTGGCGCAAAATGATAAGGGTTTATATTTGATTGACCAGCATGCGGCACAGGAACGGATTAAGTATGAATATTATAAGGAAAAGGTCGGACAAGTAGATAGTGAGTTACAAGAATTGCTTGTGCCGATGACCTTTGAATATTCGTTAGATGAAGCGTTGAAAATTGAAGAGCATAAGCACGAGCTCGAAAAGGTTGGCGTGTTTTTAGAGGAGTTTGGTATCAATAGCTACATCGTTCGGGCACATCCCGTATGGTTTCCAAAAGGGGAAGAAAAGGAAATTATTGAGGATATGATTGAGCAGCTTTTAATAATGAAAAAAGTTGACATTAAAAAGTTGCGTGAGGAAGCGGCGATTATGATGAGCTGTAAGGCGTCGATCAAGGCTAATCATCATTTACGAAACGACGAAATACAAGCCTTGCTCGATAAGCTAAGAACGACATCCGACCCATTTACCTGTCCACATGGGCGCCCAATTATCATTCATTTTTCAACCTATGAATTAGAAAAAATGTTTAAAAGAGTAATGTAAATAGAAGAGGCTGCAGGGAAGAAAATCTCCTTGCAGCCTCTTTATTTTGTTATTTTGAAAAGTTAGGCGGAGGAGTAGCGCGGCGCCTGTTTATTCGCTTAATTTGCGATTTATTCGCTCCAATCGTGAATTTATTCGCCTGAATTCACGATTATTCGCCGAAACGAGGAATTATTCGCCTAGACTCACGATTTATTCGCCCACCAACAAAACTCGACCAACTTAACCTTCCTTACTCGCAGCATGCAATAAATTAAAATAACCTAGTGCTTTACCAGCTCCAAGGACGACCGATTCAAACGGTTGAGGAGCGAGATGGACGGGAACGGAAATTTCTTGGCTTAACCAATCTTCAATTCCATGAAGTAATGAGCCGCCGCCAGTTAATATAACACCACGGTCGACGATGTCTCCGCTTAATTCTGCAGGACAGTCCTCAAGTGTTGCCCGGATCGCTTCTAAAATCGCTAATAACGATTCCATCAGCGTTTCGTGAATGCCCCGTGAGGACAACGTAATCGTTTTTGGCAATCCGGTAACTAAATCGCGACCGCGAACCTCCATCGTCATTTCCTCATGATTTGCTAGTGCGTGCCCAATTTCCATTTTGATTTTCTCGGCTGTTCTGTCGCCAATGAGAAGATTATAATTCTTGCGCACATATTGAATGATATCGTCATCCATTTGATCGCCAGCGATCTGAATCGAATGACAGGCGACAACTCCACCATAGGAAATAATCCCGACCTCTGTTGTACCACCGCCGATATCAACAACAACGTTGGCAACCGGTTCGTCGACCGCTAAGCCCGCTCCGATTGCCGCAGCTACTGGCTCCTCAATCAAATGAACCTTTTTCGCTCCTGCGCTACGAACAGCATCCTGAATCGCGCGCCTATCGACACTTGTTGAGCCTGAAGGGGTACACACAATCACATTTGGCTTTCGAATGGTGAAGCCACCAATCTTCCCTACTTTTTTCAAAATATATTTCAGCATGTCTGTTGTAACGTCATAGTCTGCAATGACCCCATCCTTTAATGGACGAATTGCTGCGATATTTTCCGGCGTTTTGCCGATCATTTCTTTGGCTTCAATCCCGACTGCCAGTACCTTTTTTGTGTTTTTATCAATCGCCACGACAGCTGGTTCGTTAAAAATGACTCCTTTATTCTTAGAAGAAACAAGGATATTTGCTGTTCCTAAATCTATACCAATTTCTGCAGTTGTAATCATAATGTCTCTCCCTATCAAAAAAATATATTTAGCCTTTATATGCTTCTGTCGAAAAAGGTAGGATTAAGGGGGTTGATATACAGTTGTTAACGGTTTGTTACTCAGGCGTAAAATAGATACGATATGGTAATATTAGAACGTTTACAATAGGAAAACGTTTGTATAAGCAAGATTTGATTTGGTGATAATGTTTAGATGTTCAAACAACATTGATAAATATGATAAGATAAGGGGGAGAAGCCTGCGGAAAATCTTTTTCGCAGTGTGAGTAAAATTGTGTAAAAAGCTAAAGGCTGTGTGAAATCATTGATAAATAAACAAAAATTGGTGGTCATTATTGGTCCGACTGCTGTAGGGAAAACGAAGCTTAGCATTGAATTGGCTAAGCAGTACAACGGGGAAATCATTAGTGGTGACTCCATGCAAATATACCGAGGAATGGATATTGGTACCGCTAAAATTAGACAAGAGGAAATGGAAGGGATTCCGCATCATTTAATCGATATTCGAAATCCTGACCAGGATTTTTCGGCTGCCGAGTTTCAAGAGCTAGTTCGAGAAAAAATTGCGGAGATTGCCTTACGGAACAAGCTTCCAATTATCGTTGGCGGTACAGGACTTTATATCCAAGCGGCTATTTACGATTATCATTTTTCCGAAGCGCCATCCAATCCAGATTATAGAAAAAATCTTGAAAAACGTGCCGAAAAAGAAGGGAATCAAGTATTACATGATGAATTAGTAAGAATTGATCCACAAAGCGCGAGTGAGATTCATCCCAATAATGTTCGTCGTGTGATTCGTGCCCTTGAGATATTTCATTGTACAGGCAAGACAAAGGAAGAGACACAAGCAAATCAATCACCAGAACTTCTATACGATACCGCATTAATTGGATTGACGATGGAACGCGATCAACTTTATGAGCGGATTAACCGCCGCGTTGATATCATGGTAGAGGAAGGTTTGCTTGAGGAGGTCCAATCCCTATATAATCGTGGACTAAGGGAGTGCCAATCCATTCAGGCGATCGGGTACAAAGAAATATATCAATATTTAGATGGACATATCTCTTTGCTAGATGCGATTGATATGCTAAAACAAAACTCACGGAGATATGCCAAAAGGCAATTAACTTGGTTTCGCAACAAAATGAGTGTAAAATGGTTTGATATGGGCGACAGTCTTTCGGTTGAAAAAAAAATCACTGAAATTTCTGCCTATATTGAAGGAAAGCTAAAACTAAAATCGAATACATAATAGTAGAGATAAAAGAGGAGGATCTGTAATGAAAACATCCATTAATATCCAAGACCAATACTTAAACCAGCTCCGCAAGGACGGTACAAATGTTACTGTGTTTTTATTGAATGGTTTTCAGCTAAGAGGACAAATCAAAGGATTTGACAATTTTACGGTCTTGTTTGAATCAGAAGGAAAACAACAGCTAGTTTACAAGCATGCGATTTCTACCTTTGCCCCTCAACGCAATGTTCAATTAGATTTAGAAGGCGGACAGTAATCCTCCTTAAATAGATGATAAAAACGATTCACCGAGTCAGGTGAGTCGTTTTTTTTGTTTCGTTTCGTAGACAGGGGAGAATGGCTAATAATATGATCAACTCGAAATAACTTGATTTTCTTCAACCAACTAAAAAACATAATGAATTGTTAATGTCCTGAATACATATAAGAGAGGCGACATTGTCGTTTGCGAGTCCATCAGAAATCAGTTAAACAATGTTATAAACTGTTAAATTCCGTATGTCGAGCAGATGAACCATTTTATATAGGAAAAAAAGCTAATGATATAGGCATTTGTCACAAACGCATTTTTGCAGCGTATACTGTTTTAGAATGAGAGGTGAAGGCTTTGGATCAACCAATGCGCATGAAAAATAATGGACAGATTAGCATTGTACTAAATTCGCAAAAGCGGAATGAGTTAGCAAAACCTATCTCAGATCCTTCTCAAAAAGTTGTTCCAAAGAGCATCCCCCCTGAGCATACAGCTTTAAAAGAAATTGAGGCAGAGCTTGGACTGCTCGTTGGAATGGAAGAAATGAAACGAATGATAAAAGAAATCTATGCCTGGATTTACGTGAATAAGAAACGGGAAGAGATGGGGTTGAGAGCTGAAAAACAGGCTCTGCACATGATGTTTAAAGGCAATCCGGGTACAGGAAAAACAACGGTTGCAAGACTTATCGGTAAACTTTTCTTAAAAATGAATGTCCTAACGAAAGGACATTTAATTGAAGCAGAACGGGCGGACCTTGTTGGGGAATACATTGGCCATACAGCTCAAAAGACACGGGACCTAGTAAAAAAAGCGCTAGGAGGTATTCTGTTTATTGATGAAGCTTACTCGCTAGGGCGCGGTGGAGAGAAGGATTTTGGGAAAGAGGCAATCGATACACTTGTGAAACACATGGAAGATAAACAGCATGAATTCATTCTCATTCTTGCTGGTTACTCGAGAGAAATGGATTATTTTTTAAGCTTAAATCCCGGTCTGCATTCGCGATTTCCATTAGTGGTTGATTTTCCTGATTATTCAATTGAGCAATTAATGGACATTGCCGGACTGATGCTCAATGATCGAGAATATGTGTTAAGCCATGAAGCGGAAAAAAGACTGAGAGGGCATTTGGTTTATGTAAAATCTGAACTGAGCCCGAGTGGATTTTCAAATGGACGTTATGTCAGAAATATCATTGAAAAATCAATTCGCTCACAATCAATGCGAATTCTCATGCAGAATAGCTATGATCGCCATGAGCTACTTACCATCAGGAGTAATGATCTAGTATTTGAGGAATCATAAGCTACAGAATCAAAAAAAGCTGACTGATTGGTCAGCTTCTTTCTATTATTCTGTGTAAAATAAACCTATTGCCCTCGCATACTTTGTAATTTTTCCTGCGTAGTGGACATGCTACGAATAGGTAACTTCCAATCATAAGTATAAGAGAGAATTCTAAATACGGTGATGATAGTAAATAATAGGTAAAGCTCTAAACCTGAGTTAGCGATACCGAGCCCAATTACCAGCCCTGCAAGAATGGCCCAAAGACCGTATATTTCTTCTTTAAGAACGAGTGGTTTTCTTTTTGCAAGTAAATCGCGAATCATTCCACCACCAGCTCCGGTTAAAATTGCAGCAACAATGACTGCGCTGATGGGATGATTCATTTTTGTTGCATAAAGTGCACCTTGAATCGCAAATGCTGATAATCCAAGGGCATCAAAAAAATTGCCCCAACGCTGCCAATGGCGCAGTAATTTATTCGGGAATAGAAAAATGATCGTGATTGATAGTAAAGCAACAGTAAAATAAATTCCTTGATTCCATAATGCAGACACAGGTAAGCCAATTAGAAGGTTGCGGATGGCCCCACCACCAAATGCGGTCACGATTCCTAATATGTAAACGCCCAATATATCATATTCTTCTTCCATTGCAACAAACGCACCACTTGCTGCAAAGGCGATCGTGCCAATCATACTTAATACTTCCCAAGTCATCCGATGTACAACTCCTGTGCCTTAAATTTTTATAAAAATATGACAATATCGTGAACTCTGCTCAACAATAAAATTTTATCATGGAAAAAGGGATTTTCAACTGTTTTCTTAGTGAAATTTGTAGAATAATGAGAAATTATGGTATTGTAATTAAATTTGATAGAATAAGGATAGATCATACAGAAAGAAGGTATGCGATTGGAACGACAAACAGAGCTTGAAAAAGTCATATTAGTCGGCTGTCAAACGTCACAAGTTGATGATCTGCATTTTCAGTATTCACTGGACGAACTGACCTCCCTTACCGATACGGCAAAAGGGAAAGTGATGATTTCGTTAACACAAAAGCGTGATCGAGTCCATCCAGCCACGTACATAGGTAAAGGGAAGCTAGAAGAGTTAAAGGCATTAGAGGAAGAGCTTGAACCGGACGTTATTATCTTTAATGACGAACTGTCACCGAGCCAAATTCGAAACCTTTCCAGGCAATTTGAGGCCCAGGGTTATTGATCGAACCCAGCTCATTCTTGATATTTTCGCGCAACGTGCTCAATCAAAAGAAGGGAAATTGCAGGTTGAACTTGCACAGCTTCAGTATATGCTCCCAAGGCTTGTTGGACAAGGAACGCAATTATCCAGATTAGGTGCAGGAATTGGAACACGGGGACCAGGGGAAACAAAACTCGAATCCGATCGCCGTCATATTCGCAGACGAATCGATGATATTAAGACGCAGCTTACCGTTATCGTTGGGCATCGTGACCGTTACCGTGAAAGACGGAAGAAAAACAAAGCGTTTCAAATCGCCATTGTAGGTTATACAAATGCCGGAAAATCGACTCTTTTTAATCGGTTAACCGAGGCGGAGACGCTTGAAGAAAATCAACTTTTCGCCACACTGGATCCAACAACAAGGAAAATGATTTTACCGAGTGGATTCACAACGCTAATAACCGATACAGTTGGGTTTTTGCAGGATTTACCAACAACTCTAATCGCAGCATTCCGCTCGACATTAGAAGAAGTCAATGAGGCAAGCCTTTTGCTCCATGTGGTCGATTGCGCTAATCCGGATTATTTTCAACATGAAAAAACGGTTCAGGAATTGCTTGAGGAGCTTGATAACGAGCATTTGCCACAACTGACTGTCTATAATAAAAGAGATCTAATGCACGATGATTTTGTTCCAACGGCCAAGACGGAAACCATCACGATTAGTGCGTTTGACGAAAGTGATCGTCAAGGATTGAAGCAAAAGGTTGAAGAGCTGGTGATAGGGATGATGGAAGCCTACCATGTGCTGATTCCATCAACGGAAGGAAAGCTTCTTTCGCAATTAAAAAACGAAACCATTTTACGAGAACTCGTTTTTGAAGAGGAAAAACAGATGTATACTTGTAAGGGGTTTGCCTACACAGACCAACAAATTGCTGGACAGCTAAAAATATATTCAGTCTAAGAAGATAGGGGAAAGTACATGTATCAACAGCTTGCGCATGGGGAACGATTACAAGCGTTAGTCAACGAAGTCGAAGCGCAAATCGCACCCATCCACAAACAAATTGAGGAGCGAATTGAATTCAACCAATTTCGCGTCCTAAAAAGTTATCAAAATAACAGAGTAAGTGATTCTCATTTTATCCCGTCGACTGGCTATGGGTATGATGATATCGGTCGAGATACGTTAGAAAAAATATATGCAGAAGTATTTGGAGCAGAGGCGGGCTTAGTTCGTCCGCAAATCATTTCCGGGACACATGCTATTTCCATCTCATTATTTGGAATTCTAAGACCTGGTGATGAGCTCCTCTACATAACTGGTAAACCGTACGATACATTAGAAGAAATTGTAGGTATTCGTGGAAACGGAGTCGGCTCATTAAAGGAATTCGGAATTACTTATCAAAGTGTTTCGCTCACCGACGCGGGAACCGTAGATTTAGAGGCTGTCGCTAAAGCGATTGGGCCGAATACAAAGATGATTGGTATTCAACGTTCAAAGGGATATGCTACAAGACCATCGTTTACGGTTGCTGAAATTAAAGAAATGATCTCATTCGTCAAAGAAATTAAACAGGATGTAGTCGTGTTTGTTGATAATTGCTACGGCGAATTTGTTGAAGATTTAGAGCCTTGCCACGTCGGCGCGGATTTAATGGCTGGTTCATTAATCAAAAATCCTGGTGGCGGTTTAGTTAAAACTGGTGGCTATATAGTAGGAAAGAAGGAATTCGTTGAGGCATGTTCTTATCGAATGACATCACCTGGGTATTGGTGCAGAAGCGGGCGCATCATTATACAGCCTTCAGGAAATGTATCAAGGCTTCTTTCTTGCACCGCATGTAGTCGGTCAAGCACTAAAAGGAGCTGTATTTACTTCAGCCATGCTGGAGAAGCTAGGAATGAACACGCAACCGAAATGGAACGCCATTCGTACGGATTTGATTCAATCGGTTCAATTTGATGATCGCGATAAAATGGTGGCCTTTTGTCAGGCAATTCAATTCGCGTCACCAATCAATTCACATGTGACGCCATACCCGAGCTATATGCCGGGTTATGATGACGATGTAATCATGGCTGCAGGTACCTTTATCCAAGGAGCAAGCATCGAACTAACTGCAGATGGTCCCACTAGACCACCTTATGTTGCTTACGTCCAAGGTGGATTAACCTATTCACATGTAAAAATTGCGATATGCACGGCATTAAATCAATTATTCGACAAGGATTTTATTTGAAAAATAAAAAAAAACTGTTTTTTCGACGCAATTAGTGTACAATCATATCGAAGAAATCATTTTTAAAATTTAAATAATTATAGTGAAAATTATGTGATAAAACCTAACGTTGAGTTGACAGAAATTCTAACGCGAAATATAATATAAACAAGAAGTAGGAAAAACCAAGGAGGAGAAATTGATTGAGCGGAAGTCAAATAAGACGCACCATGCCTTTATTTCCCATCGGCACAGTTATGCAACTAACCGATTTATCCGCCCGACAAATTCGTTATTACGAGGAGCATGAACTCATTTCTCCGGCCAGATCTGATGGGAAAAGAAGAATGTTCTCACTCAATGATATTGACAAGCTTCTCGAGATTAAGGACTTAATTGATCAAGGTGTAAATCTTGCGGGCATTAAGCAAATTTTTGCTAAAAATAATTTAGAAGAAACTCAAGCAGTAACGAAAGAAACTGAAAAAGCAAGACGAGAGCTGTCTGATAATGAAATCAGAAAGCTGCTTCGCAATGAATTGCTACAAGCGGGACGTTTCAATCGCGGTCCTCAGAGGCAAGGTCATATGTCGCGCTTTTTTCAATAAATTTTAATAGGTTTAAAAGGGAGGAAATACGGAAATGGCAAAGTATACTAAAGATGATATTTTTAAATTGGCTAAAGAAGAAAACGTAAAATTTATCCGTCTTCAGTTCACGGATATCCTTGGAACAATTAAAAATGTTGAAATCCCAGTAAGTCAGCTTGAAAAAGCACTTGATAACAAAATGATGTTTGACGGATCTTCAATCGAGGGCTTTGTTCGTATCGAAGAGTCTGACATGTACCTTTGTCCTGACCTAAACACTTGGGTGATCTTCCCTTGGACTGCTGAAAAAGGTAAAGTTGCGCGTTTAATCTGTGATATCTATAATCCAGATGGAACTCCATTCGATGGTGACCCACGTAACAACCTTAGACGTATTCTTGCTGAAATGAAAGAATTAGGCTTCACAAACTTCAACTTAGGACCTGAGCCAGAATTCTTCTTATTCAAGTTAGATGAAAAAGGTGAACCAACTCTTGAATTAAACGATAATGGTGGTTACTTCGACCTTGCTCCAACAGACCTTGGCGAAAACTGCCGTCGTGATATCGTTCTTGAGCTTGAAGAGATGGGCTTTGAAATTGAAGCGTCTCACCATGAGGTAGCTCCTGGACAACACGAAATCGACTTTAAATATGCTGATGCATTAACAGCTTGTGACCAAATCCAAACGTTCAAGCTAGTTGTTAAAACAATTGCACGTAAGCACGGCTTACACGCTACATTCATGCCAAAACCATTATTCGGTGTTAACGGTTCTGGTATGCACTGTAACTTATCACTATTCAAAGATGGCGAAAATGCTTTCTATGACACAAGCAAAGACCTTGAATTAAGTGAAGTTGCAACACAATTTATCGCTGGTGTAATCAAGCATGCTCATAGCTTTACAGCTGTTACAAACCCAACTGTAAACTCATATAAGCGCTTAGTTCCTGGCTATGAAGCACCTTGTTATGTTGCATGGTCAGCTCGCAACCGTTCACCACTTATCCGTATCCCAGCATCTCGCGGATTAAGCACACGTGTTGAAGTGCGTAGCGTTGACCCAGCTGCTAACCCATACTTAGCAATGGCTGTATTATTAAAAGCTGGTCTAGACGGAATCAAAAACAAATTGACTCCTCCAGCTCCAGTTGATCGTAACATCTACGTTATGACAAAAGAAGAGCGCGTAGAAGCAGGAATCGATGATCTTCCAGCAACTCTATTCGCTGCATTAGAAAACCTAAAAGCAGACGAAGTCATCGTATCTGCATTAGGTGAGCACATCCTTGATCACTTCATCGAAGCAAAAGAGATTGAGTGGGATATGTTCCGTACGCAAGTACACCCATGGGAAAGAGAACAATACATGAAAATGTATTAATCAATAGAAAAACCGAACCAGGCCATTGGCTTGGTTCGGTTTTTTTATTAGGTAATAATAAGCGGAGAAATTCGGTCTAATTTAAATATAGGCAGTTTAAAAGTACAGATATAAGAGGAGAAATTCCCTCTAATGTATGTAGAGAATGATTAAGAAGCGGATATAAGGGGAGAAATTTCCGTTAAGTGCTCTAATAAAGACAAAATCCAAAGATTTCGATTATATAAACGGAATTACTCCCCTTATTTTAAAGGAAATATTGGTATTTCCCAATTTAAACGGAAAATTTCCGTTTATTTTTCAAACTCCACATCCACCAAAAACCTGCCCCTATAAAACAAAAAAGCCTCAGGACAATCATCCTGAGACCCCAAACGCTATTTTAATAGACTAGTGAATATGACGATATACACCGATAACTTTACCCAGAATCGAAACATTTTGCAGAATAATTGGTTCTAATGATGAATTTTCCGGTTGAAGGCGAATATAATCTTTTTCTTTGAAGAAGCGCTTCACTGTCGCTTCATCATCCTCAGTCATCGCAACGACGATTTCACCATTTTGTGCTGTTTTTTGCTGTTTTACGATAACATAATCACCATCAAGTATTCCCGCTTCAATCATACTATCACCCATAACTTCAAGCATAAAAACCTGCTCATCTGAAGGGGCTAAACGATCAGGAAGAGGGAAGTATTCTTCGACGTTTTCAATTGCCGTAATTGGCACCCCTGCTGTAACTTTTCCGACAACTGGTACATTAATGACATTGCTTCTTGGGATGTTATCTTGTTCGTCGATATCGAGTATTTCAATCGCGCGAGGTTTAGTAGGATCGCGACGAATCAATCCTTTGCTTTCTAATCGGGCTAGATGGCCGTGCACAGTTGAGCTAGAAGCTAGACCGACAGCTTCACCTATTTCACGAACGGAAGGTGGATAACCTTTTTTTCTAACTTCATCTTTTATGTAATCTAATATATTTTGCTGACGCTTCGATAACTTTGTCATTCTTCCCACCTCATATGGTTTTCTACTTGACCACATTATAACATAATTTCTCATACTGATACAAACATAAGTTCGAATTTTGGTTGACACAAACAAGCGTTCGGTTTATACTTTGAGTAGAACATATATTCGATGGGGTTGGGGTGCTAATGTTGATGAAAAAACTTTGGGAACGATATTCTTATGTTATTATTTTAATTGCTATTAGTTATGCTGCTATATTTACTGTTATACATAAATTAGATAAAACGGATGAATTCATAAATATTACGGTTCAGCAAGGCGAATCGCTTTGGGAAATCGCAGATAAATTCTCAGATCGTCACACTATGTCAAACTCGGAATTTGTTTCTTGGGTTAAAGAGGAAAATGGTATTGAAGAGGATGCGATCCATCCTGGTGATTCACTGGTCATTCCGGTAGAGGGTACAGAATATGAACCAGATGTGACTGTGCTTGCTGGTGAGTAATTATAATGAGGTATAAATCATGAAAAAAAATGCAATTATATATTGTCGAGTAAGTACAACAAAGGATACTCAAGAAACATCATTGGCCAGGCAAGAAGAGGAATTAATTGCTTTAGCCCAACAACACGGCTTTCACATACATTCTCTTATTAAAGAGCAAGCAAGTGGGTATGATTTAGAACGCGAAGGGATATTAAAGCTATTATCTTTAATAAAAGAAACAAATATTGATGCTGTTTTGATTCAAGATGAAACGAGACTTGGACGAGGAAATGCAAAGATTGTTCTTCTTCACTGCATTATGAAAGAAAATATTAAGCTCTATTCCGTAGACCATAATGGAGAATTGCAAATATCAGAATCAGAATCAATGGTATTAAAAATTGTGGGCATGGTCGAGGAGTACCAACGGAAATTACATAATATTAAAATAAAAAGAGGGATGAATCGAGCGATTAAAGCCGGATATAATCCTCAGAAAAATCTATCTAATCAAGGAATTAACTCAGGTCGAAAGCAAAAAGAAATACCGATTGAAGAAATAGTAAGATTGCGGAAAAATGAATTAACCTTTGCAGAAATTGCAGCAACGTTAAGGGGCTTCGGATTTAATGTGTCAAAAGCAACTGTACATCGTCGATATCAAGAGTATATGGAGGAAATGCAAAGCCAAGAGGTACCACTTGTCAAAAATCAAGACATTTAGTATTATGGCATTTAGTTGACAGTTTTAAAAAAGGAGTACTGTGATGCAACTAAATGAATTAATAGCTAGAATAAATGAACTTGCCAAGAAGAAAAAAACAACTGGATTAACGCTGGAAGAAGCTAAGGAGCAATCAAAGCTTCGAGCAAAATATTTGGAAACATTCCGCTCACAAATGATGAACACAATCCAGAGCGTAAAGATCGTTGACCCAGAAGGAAATGATGTCACGCCAGAAAAATTAAAGAGATTAAAGGCGAAAAAAGGCCTTCATTAATAGGATATAAAACAACAGGAGGAACATCATCACGATGCAACCCTCCTGTTTTTTGTTTGTGTAAAAATTTAAGTGTGTTTTTATTTTTAGTTCTGGTAAGGAAGGGTATTGATTTTTAAGCAAACTGTTGATTGAAGCAGAAGGTGAGAGACACTTTCGGGAAAGAGGTCACAAGAGACCCCACAGGCGCCCAAGGAGCCTCCTGGATTCCCCCGCCGAAAGCGAGCACCCGGAGCGGAAATCAACAGCCAAAATACCTAACCATTACTGCAATACAGTATTCTTCGTCTCTTTGCCTAAGAATAATACAGCTAAGACTCCGATGATAATAGCAATCGTAAAGATGGTGAACATAATTGGTATGGCAACTTTCTGTGCCACAAGATAACCAACCAATAATGGACCGAATATCCCCCCGATTCGGCCAAACGATGCAGCCATACCTGCTCCTGTACCACGAATAATGGCTGGATATTGTTCAGGAGTGTAGGCATACAACGCTCCCCAAGCGCCTAAATTAAAGAAGGACAACAGAATACCTGCAGTAATCAGAAGTCCAAGTGAATCTGCCATACCAAAGAAATAAGCACTAATCGCCGTACCAGTTAAATAAGTAACAAGGACAAACTTTCTGCCCATTCTTTCAATAAACCACGCTGCGGTAAAGTAACCTGGTAGCTGGGCTAAAGTCATAATGAGAACATATTGGAAGCTTTTTATTAAGCTAAAGCCTTTCATAACCATGACGCTTGGTAGCCACATAAACATTCCGTAATAAGAGAACACGACACAAAACCATAAAATCCAAAGCATTGTCGTTTGTCTTATATGTGGTTTTGCCCAAACGGAGGTAATGTTTTGGATAACAGATGTTTTTTGTTCTTGTTTGTGTGCAACAAACTGTGGTGAATCAGGTAAGCCAATCCGAAGATAGATTGCATAGATTGCAGGAAAAGCACTAATCAAAAGAGCCGTCTCCCATCCGTAATTTGGAATAATGAAATAGGAGATAAGCGCGGCAATTAGCCAGCCGCCTGCCCAAAAGCTTTCAAGTAACACGACAACTTGTCCTCTTTTTTCATGAGGTACAATTTCAGAAACTAATGTTGATGCAACCGGTAATTCCCCACCAAGTCCCATTCCGATTACAAATCGTAAAAGCATAAAGACAGTTAAGGTAGTTGCAAGGGCAGACAAGCCGCTACCAATGGAAAAGAGCAACAAGGTAATAATGAAGACGTTTTTTCGGCCGATGCGATCAGCCATTAACCCAAACACTAATGCCCCTACGGCCATCCCGATTGAGTTTATACTCCCAATCCATCCCATTTGTTGTGTCGTTAAGCCCCATTCCTTCTGTAATGCGGCAATAATGAATGATAGCATTCCGACATCCATTGCATCAAATAGCCAGCCGAGACTGGCAATTCCAAGAAGCTTGCGCTGAGATATTGCCTTATTTTTTTTCACATCCATCTCTCCAATCAAGAGTTCCGCTATTTCTATTTTTTATTTTGTCCAATTGATTCAAGCGTTCCTCATCTTTTATTAAGTTTTTTCGTAGTGGTCTTTCAATCTAGTTAGATGACAAGACAACTGTCTACACTACTTTTCAAATATAACAAAATTTGCGGAAATAGCCAGTGTTTCATTGGAAATTTCTCTGTCTTACATAATATTCTCGCTGTTTTTGTCATACTAACAGAGAATTAGTCAAATTTTTTTAAAAAATACAGCACAATTGGTTGTGTAATAAGGGTTAGAACTATAATATAAAAAGTGTGAAATCTTAGAATCAAAATATAGGAAGGATGAAACGAATGTTTGAACAAATCGATACATTGTCGATAAATTCAATTCGCACCTTATCGATTGATGCGATAGAAAAAGCCAACTCCGGCCACCCAGGAATGCCAATGGGAGCTGCTCCAATGGCATATACACTTTGGACAAGATATATGAACCATAATCCTAAGAATCCGAATTGGATTAACCGTGATCGTTTTGTGCTTTCTGCAGGTCATGGATCAGCTCTGTTATACAGCTTGATTCATTTATCTGGTTATGATTTATCTATGGACGATGTTAAGAATTTCCGTCAATGGGGAAGTAAAACTCCTGGACATCCTGAATTTGGTCATACTGCAGGTGTAGATGCGACATCTGGTCCTCTTGGACAAGGGATCGCGATGGCAGTCGGGATGGCATTGGCAGAGAGACATTTAGCTGCTCAATATAACAAAGATAACTTTAATATTGTTGATCACTATACATACTCTATTTGTGGAGATGGAGACTTAATGGAGGGAGTTTCTGCTGAAGCAGCTTCTTTAGCAGCTCACCTTCAACTTGGACGCTTAGTAGTGCTTTATGACTCAAATGATATCTCATTAGATGGTGAGTTACACAAATCCTTCTCTGAGAGCGTAGAGGGCCGTTTTAAAGCTTATGGCTGGCAGTATATTCGCGTAGAAGATGGTAATGACTTAAATGCGATTGCAAAAGCAATTGAAGAAGCAAAACAAGATGTAAATCACCCAACATTAATTGAAGTGAAAACCGTAATTGGATACGGTTCTCCAAATAAATCTGGTAAGTCTGATGTTCATGGTTCTCCGCTTGGAGCAAATGAGTTGAAGCTTACTAAAGAAGCATATCAATGGACTTTTGAAGAAGATTTCCATGTGCCTGACGAAGTTTATAGCCACTTCAAGCAATTAGTCGTTGAGAATGGTGCTTCAAAAGAAAAAGAATGGAACGAGTTGTTTGCACAATATAAGGCAGCTTATCCAGAATTAGCACAACAGTTTGAAATTGGAGCAAAAGGAGATCTGCCTGAAGGCTGGTCAAACGATATTCCAGTTTATGCTGAAGGCAAAGCACTCGCAAGTCGTGCATCTTCTGGTGAAGTGTTAAACGCTATCGCAAAAACAGTTCCTTATTTCTTTGGGGGATCTGCGGACCTTGCTGGATCAAATAAAACAACGATCAAAGGTGCAGGGGATTTCTCTCGCGACTCATACGAGGGACGCAACATTTGGTTCGGTGTTCGTGAATTTGCAATGGGTGCTGCATTGAACGGTATGGCGCTACATGGCGGTTTAAAAGTATTCGGTGGAACATTCTTTGTATTCTCTGATTACGTAAAACCAGCGATTCGTCTATCGGCATTAATGAAGCTACCAGGTAACATATGTATTCACACATGACAGTATTGCTGTTGGTGAAGATGGACCAACCCATGAGCCAATTGAACAATTAGCAGGCTTACGAGCAATGCCTGGCCTTTCAGTTGTTCGCCCTGCAGATGGCAACGAAACAGCAGCTGCTTGGAAGCTTGCTGTTGAATCTAAAAACCTTCCAACTGCACTAGTATTAACTCGTCAAGACCTGCCAACGATTAAGGGTACAGCAGAAACTGCCTACGAGGGTGTTTCTAAAGGTGCTTATGTCGTTTCAGCAGCTACTAAAGAAACAGCAGATGCACTTCTACTAGCAGCAGGTTCTGAAGTAGGTTTAGCCGTTGAAGCTCAAAAAGTTCTTGCAGGCGAAGGTATTGACGTTGCAGTTGTCAGCATGCCGTCATGGGATCGATTTGAAGCACAATCAAAAGAATATAAAGATTCAGTCATTCCGAAAAACGTGAAGAAGCGTTTAGGTATTGAAATGGGATCATCCCTAGGATGGCACAAATACACTGGAGACGAAGGTGATGTATTAGCAATTGACCAATTCGGTGCATCTGCTCCAGGTGAAAAAGTTATGGCGGAATACGGATTCACAGTTGAAAACGTCGTCGCACGAGTAAAAGCCTTATTAGGATAATAAACGAGGTATTAAAGGTAGGAACGAATCTTATGATTCGTTCCTTTTTTCGTTCTCTATGTTGTTAAATAACCTAAATCAATTACATAAATCACACTTATGAAAAAAGACACAAAACATTCAATAGTGCGTCACATTTTGGTAACAACTCCGAATTATTCCACTATAATTTTGTAATATAATCGTGACAAGGATAGGAAGTATTGGAAATTAGGAGGAGATTATGATGGAGGAAGTATTACTGTTAAGCAGATTGCAATTTGCAATCACAATTTTTTACCACTTTCTGTTCGTCCCATTAACGATTGGACTTGTTATTTTAGTAGCAATTATGGAAACGAACTATGCAAGAACACTAAATCCTGTGTATCGAAATATGGCCGATTTTTGGGGGAAGCTGTTTTCGATTAACTTTGTTCTAGGCGTAATCACTGGTATTACGATGGAGTTCCAATTCGGAACAAACTGGTCTGAGTACTCAAGATACGTTGGTGATATTTTTGGATCACCACTTGCAATCGAAGCATTGCTAGCCTTTTTCCTTGAATCAACCTTTATGGGAATTTGGTTATTTGGAAGAAACAAATTTTCACCGAAAATGCGAGCAATCTCCATTTGGATGGTGGCATTGGGAACGAATATTTCCGCACTTTGGATTATTACAGCCAATGGATTTATGCAAAACCCGGTTGGCTATAAAGTAACAAATGGTCGAGTTGAGCTGGAAAGCTTCACCGCATTAGTGACCAATCATTATGCCTGGAATATGTTTTTCCACACTGTTATCGCCTGTTATATTGTTGGTGCATTTTTCGTCATGGCAGTAAGCAGCTATCATTTATTAAGAAAGAATAAAGTGGACTTTTTCAAAAAATCATTCAAATATGGACTACTCATGGCCATGTTCGCTGCAACCGCAACTCCGTTTATCGGACATCAATCTGGAGTATATGCAACAAAGATCCAACCAGCTAAGGGTGCGGCAATGGAAGCAGTTTGGGAAACACAATCAAATATGCCATTCAGCCTCATCCAAATTCCGGATCCGGAAAACAAACAAAATTTTGAAGCCTTATCGATTCCTGGTTTAGGAAGCTTCTTTTATACAAATAAATTTGACGGTAAAGTAACCGGACTGGACCAGATTCCAGACGATGAACAACCGAATGTACCACTTGTTTATTATGGCTTCCGGGCAATGGTTGCACTTGGTATGTTTTTCATGGCGTTAACATGGTATGGCGCATATCTATACCGCAAAAATCGCTTAGTTGAATCAAAAAAATACTTAAAGCTTGTCATCTATTCGGTTTTATTACCTTACTTAGCGATTAATCTCGGTTGGATGGTTGCAGAGGTAGGAAGACAACCTTGGGTGGTTTATGGGTTAATGAAAACTTCGGATGCTGTATCACCTATTTCATTAGGGCAAATTTGGTTTTCACTCGTAAGTCTAATTGCATTCTATACCGTTCTATTAATTGCTGATGTTTACTTAATTATTAAATACGCGAAAAAAGGACCTGAAGGGGTTAGTGAAGTAGCAGGAGGTGCTCAAACCTATGTCTCATGATATGTTGGCTGTTATCTGGTTTGGACTTTGGGGGTTAATTTGGACCGTTTATATCTTTTTAGATGGCTATACATTAGGAACAGGGATGCTATTTCCGTTTGTAACGAAGAATCGTCAAGAGCGTAATCAATTACAGGAAGCGATTGGACCATTTTGGGGAGGCAACGAGGTTTGGCTCATTACTGCGGGTGGAGCGACCTTTGCAGCATTTCCTGGTGCCTATGCTGATATGTTCTCATTTTTATATGAAGCGATGTTCCTCATCTTGTTTTCGCTGTTCATTCGCGCAACAGGACTTGAATTTATGCATAAGGTTGATTCTGCAAGATGGCAAAACTCATGGAAATGGGCGTTTTCCGTTTCAAGCCTATTAATTGCCGTATTGTTTGGTGTAGCATTCGCCAACCTTTATCGCGGATTGCTAATTGGTGAAAACGGTTATGAAGGGAATTTATTAAGTTTGTTAAATCCATATGGACTTCTCGGTGGGGTTCTATTTGTGGCAATGTTCCTCCTTTCAGGTTCTCTGTGGATTCAATTAAAGACAGTTGGTGATGCAGCGCATCGATCCAAGAAATTGGCTCGACCGTTCTCGATGATTGCCGCAGCGGTTTTAGCAATTTTCTTCGTGGCTACAATGAATTTGACGCCAATTGCCGGAAACTTTAATGAAGTACCACTGCTATGGATTGTGCCAAGCTTATCTCTCATTTCGATTTTACTAACTGTAGTATTTGTTTTTAAAGAAAAAATAGGAATGGCCTTTACGTTCTTGGGGTTGGCCATTATTTCGCAAATGGCAACGGGATTTGTGGGAATGTTCCCGAACATGCTGCCATCGAAAATAAGTGATGAATTTAGCGTAACTCTTTACAATGCTGCGGGAAGTGCATTAAACCTGAAGATTATGTTCACCGTGGCGGTCATTTTTGTACCAATCGTTATCGCCTACCAGGTATGGAGCTACTTCTTATTCAAGGGGAAAGTGACGAAAGAAAGCGCAAAGGGGTATTAATATAATATAAGGGAGCCATTTGGCTCTCTTATTTTTTTGATCGTAAAAAAATAGTAATCCTTGTTGTGATAGGTATTTGCGGGTTTGTTAGTTCTATTTTTATAAAAAATAAAAATAGTTTTTATCGATTCGACAAAAATAGTGCTTGTTTTTGACGCTTTAAGACAAACCTCCCATTGACTTTTTTCTATAATGAGGAAAAAGCGGTTGTCGTTTAAGGAGGATACCCAATGAGATCCTATCAACTTTATTTAATAGAGGATGAGTTTGCCGCCCATTATTTTGGAAAAGAACGTCTGTTTTTTGAGCTTTTTCTGGAAAATGAACAGTCACAAGGTGAATTAAAAAAGATCATTGAGAGACAAATCCAATTTATCACGAAGCCGATTCCTACGTTTAATCTTCATAAAGTCATCACACAAAAGTTGGGAAAAAATAAGGATTTTCGCTATGAGAACGGGGCATATTATATAGAAAGAAAAGGAAAAAAGAGCGCCGCAAAGCTTGAGATTACCAATCGTGTAGCTTATTTAGAGTCAAATGGGAACTTTGATACTGAAACTATTTTCTTTGAAGCATTAAGGCAGTGCGAATCTTCCTTTCTTGCAATGGATTTACGGCATGAGCGCTATGGCTGGTTAAATCCAATTAAAGAAAGAAAATATGTCTAAAATCAACAAAATTAGATGAGGATATTGTATAATTACCTTTGGTCTAGTACACTGTATGATAGACAACATGAAGGAGGAAGTGTTTTATGGGTACCACTGGTATTGCCATTCTAGTTGGCGTACTGGCTCTTATTGCTGGTGTAGCTTTAGGATTTTTCATTGCTCGTAAGTATATGATGGACTACTTGAAGAAAAATCCACCAATTAATGAACAAATGTTAAAAACAATGATGATGCAGATGGGAATGAAACCATCCCAGAAGAAAATCAATCAAATGATGAACGCCATGAATAAACAATCAAAATAATGAGACAAGCACTCTTTCGTAAGAGTGCTTTTTTCTTTGGGTTCGTGGTGGGTCGTCTATTTGACCAAATCTGTTAAGGTGCACTAATCGGGTTTAAACTCTATAAATAGTGAACGTAGAACCAGTCTATGTGCACAAAACAGGTTCAATTTCTTGTAATAGTGAACGTAGAAACAGTCTATGTGCACAAATCAGGTCCAATTTCTTGGAATAGTGAACGTAGAACTGGTCTATGTGCACAAATCGAATGCAATTTCTTCGAATAGTGAACGGTGGAATGGTCACATGAAGTGTCTATGTGACCAAGGCGGTTAAGGTGGTCACATTAATGGGCTTTGTACTCATACCTAGCTTGATCAAGCAGCCCAGCAACAAAATCCATATTCCTATCTAATTTTTTCAGAATTTGGTAAACTGTTTTAGCATAATAATATATAGCGACGGAGGAGGCGGAGTTCGTTTGAAGGTATTCCTCGATTTATTTTGGTTTTTTAAGCAAGAGAAAAGAGCCTATTTATCTGGTATCTTAATGCTGGCTGTTGTCGCTTTGCTGATCCTGATTCCACCGCGGGTCATTGGCATTGTCGTTGATGAAATTGACAATCATACATTGACAGGTACAAAGCTGATTACGTGGATTGCCGCTCTGCTTCTTTCAGGACTGGCCATGTATGGGCTGCGCTATTATTGGAGAATAAGAATATTTGGGTCTGCTGTTAAACTAGCTAGGCTGTTAAGAAATCAGCTCTATCATCATTTTACGAGAATGTCCCGGCTTTCTATCAAAAATGGCGGGTTGGCGATTTGATGGCCCATGCAACAAATGACCTGCAAGCGATCCAACAAACAGCAGGGATGGGCATTTTAACACTCGTCGACTCAATCATGACTGGAAGTATTGTGGTCATTACGATGGCAACGACGATCAGTTGGAAATTAACGTTGATCAGTTTGATTCCAATGCCGCTTATGGCAATCCTAACGAGCTGGTATGGTACACATTTACATAAGCGCTTTCATAAAGCGCAGAAGGCTTTTTCGGCACTGAATGATAAAACGCAGGAAAGCATCACTGGCATAAAGGTGATTAAGACGTTTGGTCAAGAGCAAGAGGATATAGAAGATTTCCGGAAACAATCAGACGATGTCGTTGCGAAAAATATTGAGGTTGCAAGGATCGACGCCCTCTATGACCCCACGATTTCGATCATTGTCGGCCTTTCATTCTTTTTAGCTATCGGATTTGGTTCGCGCTATGTGTTGAATGGAGACTTAACGATTGGGCAATTGATTTCGTTTACGACATATTTAGGATTGTTAATTTGGCCAATGTTAGCATTTGGTTGGCTATTTAATATAGTAGAAAGAGGACGTGCCTCGTATGACCGCGTATCATCTTTATTAAAAGAAGAAATCGAAATTCGCGATGAAGCGGGTGCGATTAAATCAATCCCGAGCGGTGATATTAAATACGAAATCGACAGCTTTACGTATCCAAACGAGAGCGAGCCAGTATTAACGAATATTTCATTTACACTTAGGCAAGGTGAAACACTCGGTATTGTTGGAAAAACGGGTGCTGGAAAAACCACCTTATTAAAGCTATTGATTCGAGAGTTTGAGGAGGAAAACGTAAAGATTCAGTTTGGAGGCGAACGGTTAGCCTATTATAAAATGGAAAGCTTAAGAGCGGCGATTGGCTATGTCCCACAGGATCATTTTCTATTTTCAGCAACTATTGCTGAGAATATTGCCTTTGCCAATCCTGATGCAACAAAAGAAGAAATCATCTCAGCGGCCAAAATCGCCAACATCCATGACGATATCCTCCATTTTTCAGAGCAATACGAAACGGTTGTCGGTGAAAGAGGGGTTTCCTTATCAGGTGGGCAAAAGCAAAGAATCTCAATCGCCCAGGGCGCTGTTATTGAATCCTGAGGTGTTAGTGCTCGATGATTCCCTTTCGGCCGTTGATGCAAAAACGGAGGAAGCGATTCTCAGCTCGCTCAAACAAAACCGCAACGAAAAAACGACGATCATTACATCGCATCGATTAAGTGCAGTTGCCCACGCGAATTTAATACTTGTGCTTGAGAATGGAAGGATGATTGAAAAGGGGACCCATCAGGAGTTATTGGAGCAGGGTGGCTGGTATAAGGAGATGTATGTAAGGCAGCAGCTCGAAGATTTGGTAGAGCAGGGAGGTTGATCATGGTGAAAGGTACCGTCTTAAATAGTAAAGAGCAACGAAGAGTCTTGATGCGATTGTTAACCTACACCAAGCCACATTGGCGCCTGATTGTTCTCGCCTTTAGCTTGCTCCTCTTGACGACGATTGGCGATGTATTAGGTCCTATCATTATAAAAGTGTTCATTGATGATTATTTAACACCAAGAAATCTGAGCTTTCAGCCGTTATTTGGCTTGGGAGCGGCGTATATAGCGATTCAAATCGGTAATGTGATTGTGTCGTATTTTCAATTATTCAAGTTTCAGGAAATTGCGATGTACATTATTCACCAGCTTCGAATGGATGTATATACAAAAGTCCAGAACCTCGGTCTGCGCTATTTTGATCAAACCCCTGCAGGAAGTATTGTTTCAAGGGTAACGAATGATACGGAAGCGATTAAGGATATGTTCGTGACGGTTTTAGTGACATTTGTCCAAAGTGGCTTTTTAATGATTGGGATTTTTGTGGCGATGTTCAGTTTGAATGTGAAGCTTGCGCTATTTTGCTTGCTGATTCTGCCAGTAATTTTTTTCATCGTATGGATGTATCGACGCTACAGCTCGATGTTTTATCAGGACATGCGTGAGCAACTGAGCCGGTTAAATGCCAAGCTAAGTGAATCGTTACAAGGCATGGCGATTATTCAAATGTTCCGTCAAGAAAAGCGCTTAACCGAAGAATTTGCCGCCATTAATCAACAACATTACTTGGCGGGGATGAAAAATATTAAAGTGGATGGACTCCTACTTAGGCCAGCAGTTGACCTCGTATACACTTTAGCACTCATCATAGTCTTGAGCTTTTTTGGAATTAGCTCGTTTCAAAGTCCAATCGAAGTGGGCGTTCTATATGCTTTTATTAACTACTTAGATCGATTTTTCGAGCCGGTAAACAATATGATGATGCGGCTTTCGATGTACCAGCAAGCGATTGTTGCTGGTTCCAGGGTGTTTGCATTGCTTGACGAGACCGAGAAAGCTCCACAGCAAAAAGCAGTCGCAGGCGACATCAAAGCAGGAGAGATTGAATTTCGGAATGTCAGCTTTTCCTATGACGGCAAGCAGGATGTATTGAAAAATATTTCGTTTAAAGCGAAACCAGGTGAAACGATTGCGTTAGTCGGTCATACCTGGAAGCGGCAAAAGCTCGGTCATCAATCTGTTAATGCGATTTTATGAGTTTGAGCATGGTGAAATATTGATTGATGGGGTTTCGATTAAGGACTATTCGAAGCAGGAACTACGGAGCAAAATGGGGCTTGTGTTGCAAGATCCGTTTTTATTTTTTGGAACGGTAAAGGATAATATTCGGCTCCATCACAAAGACATGAGCGATGAGAAAATCATCGAGGCGGCAAAATTTGTTCAAGCTGATAGCTTTATCGAAAAATTAGAGCATGCGTATAACGATAAGGTCGTTGAACGAGGGTCGACATTCTCAAGTGGCCAAAGGCAGCTCCTGGCATTTGCTAGAACCATTGCAGCCAATCCGAAAATTCTCGTGCTCGATGAAGCGACAGCCAATATCGATACAGAAACAGAGGAAGCGATTCAGGCAGCATTGGCAAAAATGAGGAAGGGCCGTACAACAATAGCAATTGCCCACCGATTATCAACGATTCAGGATGCGAACGAAATCCTCGTCCTTCATCATGGTGAAATTATCGAAAGAGGAAATCATCAGGAATTAGTGGCAAAAAAAAGTCTTTACCATAAAATGTACTTGCTGCAAAATGGGACCGTAGACTCAGTGGAAGAAGCAGTACAGTAGCATTTTTCGTAAATAGGCAAAAATAAAAGCAGGTTGGCGATTTAGTTCCAGCTTGCTTGTTAATTTGTTTGGATTTTCTTTATATATATATTGTTGTACTTGTTGAGAAGATCATCAAGTTCCTGACTGTGTTGCACAGCGTCCAATGAGCTTAATCCATTTTTTGAAACTACTGAAATGAGCTCTGCACGCTTCTGTTCAATTAATGTAAGCAGTTCATGTTTTAGCACTATCATAATTCCTTTCACTCTTAATTAGAAAACTACATAATACTCTGTATATTTCTGTTGTAGGTATTCAACACGAACGAACTGAATTTCAATCTTCGAAATAAAAAGAATATCTGTGAAGAGACTCACAATTTCTTTCACACAATCATCATTATAACGAAGAATAACTGCAAATTCAAAGACAAATTTAACAAAAATATACATTCAATACACAATTCGTTCTTTTGTCACAAGTGTTTTAACTGTTTTTACAGTAATTAAACAATTTACGTTACAAGACATGAATTGTTCACAGCATCATAGGTACCATTCGCAAAATAGATTTGGTAGAATGGGTTAAGGACAAATGTAGAAAAGGGATGTGTACGAATTGGAAGATATTAATATTTTTATAGCACTCGGTGCAGGGTTTTTAAGCTTTATTTCACCGTGTTGTTTACCATTATATCCGGCTTTCCTTTCATATATAACTGGGATGTCTGTTGGAGAGTTAAAAAGTGAAAATGGGATGCTGCAAAAACGCAGTTTGCTACATACATTATTTTTCCTAATCGGTTTTTCGATTATCTTTATTGCTTTGGGCTTTGCGACTTCATTTATCGGGACATTTTTCCGAGAATACAATGATTTTATTCGCCAAATCGGGGCGATTTTCATCGTTTTATTCGGATTAGTAATTGTTGGCGTTTTCAAACCTGAATTTTTAATGAAGGAAAGACGCTTTGAAATCAAGAATCGACCTTCTGGCTACGTTGGCTCGATTTTAATTGGGATGGCGTTCGCTGCGGGCTGGACTCCATGTACAGGTCCAATCCTTGGTGTGGTAATTTCACTTGCAAGTACAAATCCAAGCTCTGGCATGCTGTATATGATTGCTTATTTACTTGGTTTTGCGATTCCTTTCTTTATCCTTTCATTCTTCATTGGCAGAATGCAATGGATTCGTCGCAACAATGTTAAAATCATGAAAATTGGTGGCTACATTATGATTGTGATGGGGATCATTTTGTTCTTTGATTGGATGACAAAAATTATTATTTTTATCCAGCAATTTACCGGTGGATTCACTGGTTTCTAAGTTTAATGGTTAAAATGAAAGACCTGTATTAAAGACAATTCACCTTTTCCAGGAGTCAGAAAAAGCCATTTGAGTTAATTCTTAAATGGCTTCTTTTGAGCAAAAGTATTTTCTTTTTTACAGTTTTGTATATAATGTTAGTGTAAACTTAAAAGATGGGATGTTTAATATGAACTGGGTCGTTCTTTCTTCAGTATTTGCGGTCTTTATGGGTGTTTTCGTCATGATTATGAGATTCCGGTCCGCAAAAAAACCAGCTAGTGCAAAAAAGATAATCCTACCACCTGTGTTTATGAGTACTGGAGCTTTAATGTTTTTCTTTCCAATGTTTCAGGTTACCTTCCTTGAGGTCATTGAAGCAGCATCTGTTGGAATGGTCTTTTCGATTTTGTTAATCAAAACGTCTAAATTTGAAATTCGTGATCAAGATATTTACCTCAAGCCTTCAAAAGCGTTTGCGTTCATTTTAATCGGACTACTAGTACTCCGGATTGTCTTAAAATCGTACTTAAGCGCAACAATCGATGTCGGTGAGCTAGGTGGAATGTTCTGGATCCTTGCCTTTGGAATGATCGTTCCGTGGCGCGTCGCCATGTATCTTAATTATCGCAAGCTATACCTGCAATTACACGGCACCGCAACGAGCGCAAAAACAGTTTAAAAAAAGCACCGAACGCTTTTGTTCGGTGCTTTTGTGTTCTTATAAAAATAAACTTTCATAGGGGTTAAGGTCAATTTTGCGCTCGTCCATTTTTTTGCGCAAAAATTTATGATCCCGTTTTGGAGTCGCCAAAATATAGCCACGAATAATCAAATCCTCCGTAATCGCCTTCGCATTTTCATTCAAGGCCAGCTCGCCAATCTTCCCAGCAATTTTCTGCTTTGCCACATCGCGAAACAATTCGGGCACAGGACTGACTAAATCATTAAGGAACGCCTTTTGCTCCTCACCCCAAAGCTCGATTGTTTCGTTAATATAATGTAGCTCCCAATCCATATCCGACTTTCCGTCATCTTTCGGAAGCTTCTTAAGAAATTTACGAAACATAAAATAACCGCCAATGGTCATCAATCCAACCATGACCACACACCAAAAGGCGATAAACCACATAAAATAATCCTGGAGCATACCGTTCACCTACAAAAATCAATATTTTTGGCCAAGCAAAAGTGCAATTCTATTATCGAAACACAAAAGTCCCGGATAGAATATGCAAAATTTTCTGCCTGTAATTAATTTCATTATAGTCTGTTTGACGAATAAATGACAAGTAATTGGGAGTGACGACAAAATCCGTCATTCTTTTCATTTTGAAGTTGTAAACAATGAAATATCCTAGTATAATGAAACTTGTCTTCCTATTAAATATGGGGCTGAGTGGGGTACTGGTGTCCTCCGCGGTCTTCAAAACCGTCTGTGTCCTGCGTGCCAGGATAGCTGGGTTCGATTCCCAGGCAGTCCCGCCAAATTGATGTTATTAATACATATTTAACCGCACGGTGGATTTTTACCTGTGCGGTTTTTGCCATTTAATGAAAAATTTGCTATTTGGCTTGTGGAACTTTAATGTGGAACAAGATTTTTCGGGATGTGACTAGGCACCGTTCATAATGCCTTTATATTCAATAGGCAATTTTATTTGACACCTAATGGATAATCAGCGAGATACTAAATTGCTCCATAATATTAAAAAATTGTTGAAATTGTTTCACAATTACAATATATACGTTATGGTAAAATAAAGAAAAAATGTAAGGAATTTAATTATCTTAGGGAGCTGTAGAACCAGAAAAGTAGTCAAATGCTTGAACCAAGTTGATAATGAACGATTACAAGAAATATTGAATCTGATTGCTGGAGGGGAACTATAAAAGAATTAACAAAAGAAGGCGGAAATTACTTTTTTAGAAAATTAGTAATTATCTTTTGACTTACTTTTTGGATAAAAGAATATTAGTATACTCCGACCTCTTCGCGTACCAATAATTATGGATGTGGAGAGGCTTTTCTGGTTTATTTAATTTCTAAAAAATTCATATATCCTTTAGCAATGAAACTAACTAAAAGTAAAACGAACAATTAGATAGAAGAAAAGATTTGATGGTGAAACTCATGGTAAACGATGGGTACCTAATTAATGTTGATTATCCTTTTCATGGAAATGAAATGACCATTGGGCAATACTCCTTTTACGTATATCCAATCCAGACATTCTTATAGAGAAGGCCTCTAATGCGATATCCATGAAAGCGGATACAAAAATAATAGCCTGTGTACAATCGCTTAAATTTTACTTTCGAAATACATGAATGAATTCATATTTTACACATTGGTTAGAGCAACAACAAAATAGATAGAAGAGGAGAATCATTATGAAAGAACTTGTTGGCAAGGTTTGTCCGTATTGCAAAACGGAATTAAAAGATGGTGTGTCAGTAAAATTTTGTCCTGCGTGTGGAACGCCCCATCATGAAGAGTGTTGGGCAGAAAATAAAGGATGTTCTACATTTGGATGCTCGGAACAGCAACATGAATCGCAAGTTTTGAATATTACTGATTCATGTTCCAAATGCGGAACACCTCTTGGAGATGGGCAGGCATTCTGCCCGAAGTGTGGTTCATCAAGAAACATCCGACAATTGAACAAATGCGGCAAATGCGGAGTAGAAATGCAAAGTGGACAAGAATTTTGTACGAATTGCGGACAGAAGGCCGGATTAGCAGTTGATTCTTCGGTTGCAGCAAAAATTGGTCAATTTAATACAGTTGTGGAAAATATGAAAACTCCATCGAAATCGATAATTGCCATTTTAGCGGCTGTTGCTGTACTTGTTATATTAATCTTTACTTTTAAATCAGAAGTTAATTTTAAGAAAGTATATAGTAGCATTGGCGGGGATGAAGACTATTGTACACTTGCTAAGGATGGTAGCTACCTTAAAATAGATACAAATCCTTCAGATATTGAAGATGATTTTTCGGTAATTGCTATGCAGATGATAAAAGATGCTAATAAGGAGTTAGGGTTCTCTGAAAATCTAATTGCAAAAATGGGAGAGACACGCTCCCTTGACGGAAGGCAAAAAGAAGAAAACGATCAAGTTGCTGTGAGTTGGACATATCATCCTGACAATGGTTTGGAAGTCCTGTATGAGAAAAAGAAGTAAGCAATATTTTTAGTGGTGCATTTATATATTGCTAAAAATGTAATAAAAAAACATGTCAATAAGAAATTTGATATGGGAAGAAAACTTCGGTTTCTGCCCAGTATAACAATATCAAAAAGTATTCCAACCTAACCCCAAAGATTTATTTTATGGAATTATGCATGCATATATAGGTATAAGTATAAGTGCTTTAAATATTATCAAAACTCTTACATTTGCCGGTAAATACATCAAATGAAGGTATTAATGTATATTTTTAGGTTGCATTTTTTGTAACAATGCTTACGCTTTTGCTTGTTTAATATATCAGAAAAAACAATAGAAAAGAAGGAGAATAACTAATGGCACAGGTAAATACAGTTATTGTTGATGCAACAGGAAATAAAGAACAAAAAGTGGGTTTGCCGGATGATGTTAAATGCGGCATTATTATGGTCAAATTGGTTGAAAAAATTAAGTTGCCTTCTGTTGGACCTGATGGTAATCCAATCAGTTATAAGTTTATTCATAAGGTGAGCGGCCGCCAATTACTTGAAACACAAACATTTGCTGAAGCAGGTATAAAAGACGGAGATGTTCTTCGTTTGCAACCTGAGATTACGGCAGGACGTTAAACAAATGAGTATTGAAACCATTAACCTATCAAATGAAGATTTTGAGGAAGATAAATATAGCCGCTTAAAATTGATTAGCTGGTGGGAGCAAGAACGACTTGCAAATGCAAAAATAATGGTTGTTGGTGCTGGAGCTATAGGCAATGAACTAATCAAAAACCTTGCATTGCTTGGAATAGGTACAGTTTTTATTGTTGATATGGATACAATTGAGCATACGAATCTCACTCGTTCAGTTCTTTTTAGGTCAAAAGACATAGGTAGAAAAAAGGCGGATATAGCTGCTGAGCGTGCCATGGAAATCAACCCTGATATTAAAGCAATAGCACTGAATGCAAATGTTATTGACGATATTGGTCTTGGTGTTTTTCGGCGTATAGATGTTGTGTTGGGTGGCCTTGACAATCGCGAAGCCCGTCTCTTTATCAATCAATCCTGCTACAAGGTAAATACTACTTGGATAGATGGTGCAATTGAGGCATTAAATGGGTTTGCACGTGTATTTACTCCTTCGAGCGGTGCATGTTATGAATGCACAATGACTGAAACCGACTGGAAATTAATAAATAAAAGAAAATCATGTGCGCTCTTAACTCAGGAACAGATGGCTGAGGGTAAAACCCCAACCACACCTACATCATCTTCGGTTATTGCAGGTATTGAAGTTCAAGAAATGTTAAAAATTTTGCATTCGGACAGAAATTTGCCTACGCTCGCGGGAAAAGGTTACGTTTTTAATGGGCTTACGCACGATTCATATGTAGTGGAATATCAACGCAAAGTGGACTGTTTAAACCACTATATTTATAAGAACATCGAGGAAACTGAATATTCCGTTAGAAATACAACTCTCTCCTCGTTCTTAAGAAAAGTCAAAAATGATTTAGGAGAGCAAGCAATTATCGAATTTGATAGAAATATTGCTATTTCATCAAAATGTGAATGTGGCAATAAAAAGGAGCTATTCTTACCTATTCACAAACTAAAAGGTGAAATGCTTATTTGCAGTAAATGTAGCAAAACAATGCCTTTTGAAAGTATACATAGTGTTAGTGGTGATGAGGATTATCTTGAAAAAACACTATATGAAATTGGAATACCCCTTTTGCATGTAGTATCTGGGCGATCTGGTATGGTTACAAAGCATTATGAATTTTCCGCTGATGAAAATGAAATCTTTATGGGGGTTTCGAATAGGAGGAAATAAAATGACTGCAAGAATGAGAAGATTATCTTCAGATTACGAGGAAATCAAAAAAGAGTTTGCGGGACATTCTTATGTTAAAGTGGCACCCAATAACAATGAATTACCAGATAAATATAACATTACATATTTTGTAAATGGAATTTATTTGTTGCCTGATGGCAAGATTGAAATATTAGGGCGTCACGAGGTCGAGATAACCCTTCATGCAGAATATCCTCGCTTTAAACCTATTTGTAAAATATCAACACCCATTTGGCATCCGAATTTCAAGGATGGGCAAATTTGTATTGGTGATATTTGGGGTGCTGGTGAATCGCTTTCTGATATTATAATCAATATTGGTGATATGATACAGTATAAATCTTGGAATTCATACAGTCCTTTATCTGCCGATGCAGCCCAGTGGGCTATGGAAAACAAACATATATTCCCTGTTGGGACTTTAGAACTTCGCAGAGTAGATTATTCTGCTACTATTAGCGAGGTTGAAATCAATTTATTTGATGAAAAGGGTCAAGTTATTTCTGAGTCAGTTGATGAAGAATTGTCTAAAACAAATGAAGAACTGGCAACAACGATAACAGCAGTTTTCGATGAAGAAAAACCTATTGGAAATGATTTTGATATTATTGCAGATGATCTTGTTGGCATAGAATTTGTTCCAACCGTACAGCGAATGCAATCTTTACAACATGGTGGGGTAGTAAAGGGACGGAAAATCAATTTCAAAACCATTCTCATGAAAGGTTTATTGTGGGGGCTTATTGGCGGTGTTATTGGATGGTTGTTGCAAGAATTAATTAAAATAAATACTGATACGGTTCTCGGTTGGATGGGACACGGTAGTTTGAAAGATTTATATGCGAAAATTCTAGAAGGAAGTTTAATAGAAGATAAAGGAATAGAAATAATAAAGAACGCTGTTAGAATAGAATCAGCCTTTTTCGCTGCTTTTATCGCTGTCGGACTTGGTGCTTTGCTAGGGCTTGGCGAAGGATTATATTATGGATCGAAAGAAAAAGCGTTTAAGTATTTTGGCATTGGTGCAGGAATTTCCATTGTCATTGGGTTTGTAAGCGGTTATATTGCCCAATATATATATTCCACTTTACTATTCGATTCATCGACAGAAATAGGGGCGGCATTTATCCGTGGACTAGGTTGGGGAGTTATGGGACTTGGTGTAGGCTTTGCAATCGGTCTCATAAAACCCGAAAAGAAAAGAATTTTATTTTGTAGCCTTGGTGGTCTTGCTGGGGGCTTTGTAGGTGGATTTATATTTAACTTCATTTTTCAATCTACCAATACTGGTGAAAATGATTCAGGAATGATTCCGAGAGCAATTGGTATTATTATAATGGGGTTATTGATTGGCTTAGGTATTGGTTTACTTGAACAGTTTGCAAAGGCTGCTTGGCTGAAAGTTGTTAGGGGTGAATTTGAAGGTAAAGAATACCTTGTTTTTACCTGGAACAACAAGCATAGGAAATAATGGAAAAAACACTATTGTATTATTTAAAGATAAATTGGTTGGCCCGAATCATTGCGATATTATTTTAGAGGGTAGCAAATATGTTCTTATTGATAAAGGTACACCAATGGGAACGGTTGTTAACGGGCAACGAATTACACGTTATATTTTAAGGCAAGGCGATGCTATAGCAATTGGCAATTCTGTCTTAGTATTTAATACAAAATAATAAGGGTGAGTAATGTGAGAATGCGTAAAATAATAACTTTTATTTTAGTGAACATAATTGCATGGCTCACTTTTTCTTTTTCTGCCTTTGCAATAGATTTTAAAGTAGAAGATAAATATAATGCGGTATTTGTAGTAACTTCAGGGCAAAGTTTGGGTAGTGGGTTTTCTATTGGGAAAAATTGCATTATTAGTAATTCTCACATTATAGTAAATCAAAAAGATATACATATAACTACTTACGACCACAAAAAATATGCAGCAAACGTTTTTTGCATGGACACTTCATTAGATATTGTTGTTTTGCAAGTGAAAGATGTAAAATTCGAACATTTAACCATTGCTGATTACAATAACAGCCCTGTTGGTTCTGATGTTTATACCATCGGAGCACCCAATAGTATGGCTTACACTCTAACTAAAGGTGTTTTATCTGCAAAGGACAGGCAAATTGGAGCAAATAAGTATTTACAGATAGATGCTGCCATCAATCGAGGGAATAGTGGTGGTCCATTGCTTGACGAAAAGGGAAATGTTATTGGAGTGAATACGATGAAGGTTGGGGAGACAGAAGGCATTGGTCTTGCTATTCCTATGACAACCGTTAGCAATTATTTAAAGGAAAATGGAATTAAAGTCAATGCTTTTGGTAATGTTGAGGATGAAATAAGTATAGAAAATCAAAGCGGAAATTCAGACACACCATCTATCAATTCTAATCAAAATAAAATTGTTTCAAATAATTGGACTGGGACTTTTATTGGAATAGGTGTAGCAATGATTCTATTAACGATCATTCTTGCAACTGTAATTCTATATAAAAATAGAACCATAAAACCAAAGCTTAATAAAAATGACAGAACAGAATTTGATATTGATATATTTTAGGAAAGAGAAAAGGGTAACAAATTCAACCCCCTGAATTTACGTTGAATTTAGATAATGATAGGTTATTGTCACAAAATATTGTTTGCATTTTGGAAAACAAAAATATTTATTTTTAACTTTCTTTTAGGTTTGCTTAAAAACAGCACCTTAAAAGCTAACAATTCAAATGAATTTTTTCCAAATGATTCAACATTCAAAAACTGTTCTTCAAAAAAGAGTTTTGATTAGGGGGAATAATTTTGGAATATATAGGTAAAATTTGTCCTTATTGTAAAAGTCAATTTAAGAATTGCGAAGAAATTGTTGTTTGCAATGAGTGTAATATGCCACATCATAAAGAATGCTGGGTTGAAAATCAAGGTTGCACTACTTTTGGTTGTTCTGGAACAATCCAAAATGCCAGTCAATCAATAAACCAAAAGTATGTAAATGCGACCAGACTGCATGGAGCCTCCTTCTGTACCAGATGCAGCTCCCCTGTTTCTCCAGACGTTGCTTTTTGTAGTAATTGTGGAAACCAAATAGCCGCACAATTAAATGCATTTCAACAATATCATTATTCACAACAAAATATAAATGCATATGCCAATTCACTAACTGAAGAAGATATGTATATTAAGCAAAAAATAGAGTATTATAAGCCGAGATTTAATGCCTTAAGGCCATTAAATGAAAAGGTAAGTTGGAATTGGTGTGCATTTCTATTTTCTCCATACTGGTTGATTTACCGTAAAATGTATGGTTGGGGATTAGGGGTTCTTGCAGCACAGTTTTTTATAAATATAATAGGATATCCTTTTTCGATATTATCAATTGGAATTTCAATTTCAATAGGAATTTTAGGCAATTATCTCTATTTAAAAAGGATTGATAACCTTGTGGAAGTAAGTAAAAATCTATCTGAACAATTAAAATCTCAACTTATTAACAAAAACGCTGGAGTGAACTTAACAGCTACAGTATTGACTATTACAGGATATTTCTTGTTAATTCTCTTTTTAGACTTATCACGATAAAGATGAATCTTATAACCACAGGGTTTACTATAGTTGTTACTTTTATACACATTAGACATAAAGTTATTTATATATAAAAATACAAAACTTACAGATGGAAAGTACATCAGCATATATATTGCTATTTGTATGAAGATTGTTTAATAAGGAGTGGGAAAAATGAAAGTGGATTTTGATATTGAAATAGCGGGCGATGCAGTAAAACAAGATAAAAATGTTCAACTTCCACAAAATTTTGTATTAGTTGGAAATGTTGAAAATGATGATGTGAAAATCTATATTAAACAAAATGTATATAAGAAAATCGAGAAATTTGCTAAATCAGACATTAGTAAGGAATTGGGTAGTATTTTAATTGGGCAAAGTTCTGAGGAACTTGGTAAAACTCATGTGATTATTTCAGATTTTATTGAAGCAAAGTTTACAGATGCTTCTGCTTCAACCCTAACATTTACTCACGAAACTTGGGATTATATTTATAGGCAAAAAACTGAATTGTACCCTCAAGGTAAAATATTAGGTTGGCAGCATACTCACCCAAGTTACGGTATATTTCTGTCAAATTATGATTTGTTTATTCAGCAAAACTTTTTTAATTTACCTTTTCAAGTTGCCTATGTTGTCGATCCAGTTACTAATACAAGGGGCTTCTTTGGCTGGAAAAATGATAAAATAGAAAAAATTAATGGCTATTATGTGTATGATGAAGTCGGCAAAACTGTAAGTGTACCGGATAATGAAAAGGCTAACAGCGATAACAAAAATGCAACTTTAAAAAGCAAAATGTACGTAATTCCTATGATTTTACTGTTGTGTGCAACAATTGGGTGGGGGGTATTTTTCTTCTCTATTAGCAATAGATATAATAGCCTTCTGAAAACACAAGAAAAAATAGTTATAGAAATGGACAAGCAGAAAAGAACTTTAGAAAACAAAAATGACATCATAGAAAAACAAGAAAAAAATATTTTTGATATGAATGGCAAACTTGATAAATTAGAGAACGATAAATCTCGGATAGATGAATTTGAAAATGCTGTCATTTTTAATAAGTACATTGTAAAACCAGGCGATTCTTTAATATCAATTTGCAATGAAAATAAAGTTGATTTTGAATCGAAAATTAGAATAATACAAAATATAAATGGAATTAATAACAGCAATATGATTTATGACGGACAAACGATTTTATTGCCTATAAACTAGAATTAGGAAGGGTGTCCACCAGTTGCTTATATGTTTATCCTTCAAATAAATAAATTTACGGTTAAAGATAAACATTTTGGTACCTTGATTGGTGTAAATAACCAAGATATTTTACGTGACGCTGTCTCTGTATCATTTTACTTATAAAAAACTCCGGATATTTATTACGTATCAAATCACTGACTTCCACTTTACTCTTTCCCTCTAAGGATTGAATAATTTCTTTAAGATGAAAATGATTATAAAAGTATCAGTGAATATTGTATACACTGACACTTTCTTAATTTGGCTTGTCAAAAATCATTTTCTTTGTAATCCTAGGGGACTAAAGTTCGGGTTAAAGTTATTGCCGTTCTTTTAACGTTCTCGTATTAAATCAGATTCTTTTGTTATTTCAGGTGCAGGTGGTGCCATGCTTGGTGCCTAAATTTTAAAAATTATTAATCACAATAAAACACTAGAAATCAAGAAACCTTGATATATCAATACTTGAGGGCACATCAAGATACCAGAAAAACAGGTGGTAGCAAACTTCAAAACCGTCTGTGACCTGCGTGCCAGGTTAGCTGGGTTCGATTCCCAGGCAGTCCCGCCAAACCTTACAAATAATTAGATGTTAAGACGCACGGTGAATTTTCCACTCGTGCGTTTTTTGCTTATATTCATACATTAGATGAGGAGAAAAACCTCATGGTAAGTTTGTTAAGAAATATATGGATGTTTAGGTTCCGCAAAATTTTTTGCTCCATTTTTGCCATTATTACACGACTTATCTATCTTGAAAAGAGTGGTGAAGTAAATAGTGTGTGGAAGGGTGATAAGTTGTGTTGTCGTTCCGTATTTAAATAACTTTTTATGGTCTGTAGTAACCGTTTGGTATATACAATAAATTTAATCTTCCGCCACCTCAAGAAAAGGAATCATGGGTAATTAGTAGATTTTGTGGAACATAATATGAATCAAGATCTTTCGACGAATGCTAGGTACCGTTAATTAAAAAAGATAATTAAGAACGTTAAAGGTTAATGATACGTTTTCATGTATATTTCCATGTGGTAGATTTTCTTTTTGCGTCGTTGTGGTTGAAAATACCTACCTCACAGATTTGATGATTAGTCTAACACGATTTATAATAAAACTGGCGACTACGACAAAACTGAACGTGATATCTGATTTATCTGTTTTGGTAACGAAGATAAACGTATATTTGCCGGCTGTATTAAAATGGCGTTGCCTTCATAAACATTTAGATGGTACCTTGGTGAAATATGGAACTTGTTATAGTTGAATGATGAAGGATGTTATACTGTCGAAAGATTTTCGATCGGAGGTTGGTTCAATGGCTCAAATAAAGAACATTGTTGACACCTCAGTTTCCGCTAAAATATCCTTATCCGACATCGCAGCTCGGACAAGGAAAAACGTTGAATTATCGAAAATGGAAGAAACAGAGCAACTTATTCGGATCATCATCGAAAATACAAATCAGTATATAGCAAAATATTATTTTAACACCGATATATTAGAGTTTTATTCTGGTTCCCGGATTTTTTTTACATGTTACAGAAACCATATACGATCGAGAGATTTTTTGTATCTGGACTTATCGCACCTGAGTGTTTGGATGAATTACATGCTCTTTTTGCCAAGTTGAGAGCAGGTGTTCCACATGGCTCTATGCTCATCAAGGCTAAGACTGAGTATGATGAGTGGCAATGGTATCTTTGTAAATACAATACTATTTTTAATAATGGGACTGTGCCGCTTTATTCCATCATTTTTTTCAGAAACATTACTGATATTCGTGAAAAAAATATTGCAACAAAAAGGTTTCGTGATTTTTCATCGGCAGGCACATATTTAATCCTTTTTAATTTAGAGTATAACTTGACGTTGGATATATTCGAAAGGGGCGATGGTGATTTCCCTGTTGGATTGGTTGTGAACCCGGAAGACACTTTCTCAAAAACTGTCCAAATATTTGGAAAGAAGATTTATTATAAGGACAGAAAGGACTTTCTCGAATTGCTCTCCCGGGATCGTCTTCTGGATTCCCATGAAAATGATGTTAATCAGGAATCGGTAGACTGCCGCACATCATTTGATAATAAAATCGTATGGTTACGTTTCATCTGCCATACACGAAAAGAACAATATTCTAATCATGTATACCTTCGGATATCCTGTGTAAATATAGATGAAAAGAAACAAGCTGAGCTAAGGATCATTAGAAATGCTCAGATAGATGAAGTGACCGGTGTCTATAATCGAACAACCTTTAAAGAGAAGGTTCAAGAAAAATGTAAGTCATCAGATGAAAATCTTATAGACGCATTTGCATTGCTAGATGTGGATTACTTGGCCAAGATTAACGATACTTTTGGTTTTACATACGGTGACAAAGTGCTTAGAGATGTTGCCCAAACCATTCGTCTGGTGCTATTCCAAGACGACATAATTGGTCGAGTAGGCGGAGGAAGATTTGCGCTGTATATGAGCGACATTTCAGATTTGGATACAATACAAGGAAAACTCGAGATCATCAATTCGGCTATTTTCCATAAAAGAGAGAATTCAATTAAAATATCGGTTAGTATAGGTGTTGCTCTTTGCCCGCATGATGGGATCGATTTTGATGAGTTGTTTGAAAAAGCTGATATTGCATTGTACCACGCTAAAGAAACAGGACGGAATAAATACGTTTTATTTACAGATCATTTGCCGAAAATTTCCCGCGGTATGCTCTTTCCAATTGACGAAATACCAGCGCAAAATAAAAGAGTTTATATCCGTACTTTTGGTTATTTCGATGTATTTATTGATGGAAAAGCGATTTTGATCCAACATGCCAAGGCCAAGGAGCTTTTAGCTCTGCTGGTTGATCGAAGGGGTGGCTTTGTTACTTCTCGTGATATCATTGCTGGTTTGTGGGAGAATGAAGATGTTAACAAAGTCACAATGGCACGTTGTCGCAAGATATTTATGCTACTGAACGAAACGCTTAAGGCATATGGAATTGAAGACATCTTAGAATCTAATAAAGGATCACGGTGCATCAAGCCGGAAATGGTAAACTGTGACTTGTATAATTATCTTACAGGCTTGAAGGAGTTTTCCCATTTATATAAAGGAGTTTATATGCAAAATTACAGTTGGGGTGAATTTACTATTGCTGACTTGGAAAATCCCACTATATAAAAAAATAAAACATGTTTTCATAATTTATTTAGAAGGTGCTGAGGATTCAGTGCTTTTTTTTGTGTGTTTTGAATTTTTGACATTCGGAACGCAAATGGAACGGATATCAGGCAAAGACGGAACGCCAAATTTGTAAGATAGAGGTTGAAAGTGTCTGTTAAATGGCAATATGGTGATTCCATACATACAGCGTATTAGAGGTGAGGAGGTTATATTATGAATAAAAAATATCGATTCAAGTACCAAACCTCTAGAATAATTAGATCAATGATGGTAGTTATGGCAATTTTATTGTTGTTCGGTTTGGTTCTTCCGTTTCACAGTATAGCAGAAGAAAACAAACCAGATCCCGAGGATGTAATTGCTAATTCGGAAAATGTGGACGTATTAAAAGAGCCCGATGTCCCTGCCGAGAGTCCCAAAGAAGTTGTTCCCCAAACAACGAGTGATCTTATTTCGAAAGATTCCGAAACTTCAGGGGAAACTGCTACATCGGCAGAAAATGTTGGAACAGAGATCACTCCTCAATCGGTTACTCCTGCATTGTCTGCAGAGAATTCAATTGTTGCAAATGCGAGCATCACAATACAAAACTACTTTAATGCAACTGGCCAAAGTACAAACGGTCGTTATAAAGTTAAGGGTGTTTATTTTGAGCCAGACGGCGACGCTCATATTTTGATATATGTAATGAACAATACTAATTATCAGCCGTTTATTGAGACTGTGTTAAACAATACTACCGTTCCGAATGTTTCATGGGAGGAGTTAGGGCAAGACGCTTCCCTTGTTTTGCCTGACGGTTCAACAACAATCTCCCTCGGTAATGCCGTAGATGGTAAAGCATATGGCGGAACGATTGCTCAAATTTTGGATCTGTATGTTGGACAGACGGAACTTAAGCAGGAGAATACTTTAAGTGCCGATAGCAGTGCAAATGGCTTTGATATAGAGGGGATGAAAATAAATATTATTATTGCCTACTCCATTGCCAAGAGTGCTGACAGGCCAAATGCAACCATCGGAGATGAACTAATCTATACCATTACGGTTAAAAACGATAGTCAAATTGCCCTGTCTGGAATAGATGTGACAGATACCATTCCTGCCGGTATTACGATACTCGGAACGTCTTTGGACAAGATAAAATGGACACCAACCTCTGTTACTGAAGGCGGTGTTATCACTTTGGAAGCCGGCTTAAGGTTAAATCTCGGCGCAGCAAAAACCTATTATGTAAAAGCCTATGTTAATGAGAATGTGGTGGATAGCCATACCCTTACTAACAAGGCCATTATTGGTGGGGATTTAATACCAAAAGTCGCTACAGCTGATGTTACGGTTGATACAGAAGCTATTACGGTAAAAAAATTCGTCACCGGCAATTTTGGTGACAGATCTCAAGTATTCTCATTTACCGTAACAGCTGTTAAAGGGGAGCATTTTTCTAAACAATTTACCTTCAATTTATCTCATGACGGGGTCTATACTCTCCCAAATCTTCCGAGGGATGCTATTTTAACGTTGACCGAGGTAGATAGCGGCGATTATAAAGTTTCTGTTGTGGTAGATGATGTTGTTCGGCTACCTAACACTGGTGGTACATATACCATCAATGTAGATGGGATGGGAGTTAAAACCATTACCGTTAACAACGAAAAAAATGTCCCCATTGATACTGGTATTTTCTTAGATACTCAACTCTATGTTTTTATCATCCTAGTTGTCGTTGCTATTGGCTTGGCGTTTATCGTAATTCGTGTCCGTAATATTTACAGCCAAGAGGATAGGTGGCGATCATGAGGGGCATACGCAAAACCAATCGAAAACAGATGCCCCAAAGTGCTAATAACCTAATCGAGGGACCGTTTCACGAAAATGAAGATTTATTCCACCAAGAATTTAACCTTGAACAAAAGAAAATGGCGGAATGGTTAGAGAATATTCGTTTTCGCAAACAATTTTTCGGAGGTGTAAGCGAGCGGGATGTTTGGAAAAAAATTGATGAGTTGAATGCCATGTACCAATCTGCACTGATGGCGGAACGCGTCCAGGTATGACACCCTGCTTGAGCACTACAAAAAAAACTATGAAACAACTGCCGACAACCGGATTCAATAGAAAATTAGGCAGGACAGAGAGAAGGGGTGATGATGAGTAAAGCTCAAAAATCTACTAATATCTCTGAGGTTATAAAACAACGAAAAAGTAGTTTAGCCATAAGAACAGGCTATTGGCAACTTTTTCAGAGGCTCCTTATGCTGGCGGTTATAGTATACCTACTATTCACGCAACTCTTTTTGATTACAAGAGCTAGTGGAAATGGGATGTTTCCTGCAATTAAGGATGGTGATTTAATCATTGGCTTCCGATTGCAGAAAGAATATATCAAAAACGATGTTGTTATCTATGAAGAGAACGGGAACCGAAATATCGGGCGTGTTATTGGACGGGAAGATGATGTCGTCACAATCGATAAAAGCGGAACACTACTTGTCAACGGAACGGTGCAAACAGGCGAAATAATGTTTCCGACAAACGCCAAAGAAGGAATCAAATACCCCTATCGCGTGCCGAAAGATTCTATCTTTGTCCTTGGAGATTATCGAATACAGGCACAGGATAGTCGTGAATTCGGTCCGATCTTGATGAATGCTGTGGAGGGAAAAGTGATTACCATCCTCCGCAGGCGGAGCTTGTAAACCCGTAAGATTTGAGTATGTGTGTAAATAATATGTGGCAATTCTGCAAAAATAGTTAAAATAAAAAACTAGATTAAAAGGGAGGATTTACCATGAAGAAATTATTAGTAATGATTCTGGCATTGACCTTCGTATTGAGTATGAGTTTTGGTAATTTTGCACAGGCCACCGAACCCGCAGACATGACAAGTATTAATATACCAAAGTTTTTTAAGCTTACAAATGATGATACCATAAGTCCCGTAGAAACCTTCAACTTCAACATTGAAAAGTTTGATGTGACTGATTCTCAGTATACTTTTGCGAATATGCCAATGTTTAGCCAGACGACATTTTCAATTCCATTCATAGAGCACGAAGCTGATTTTGACGGTGATACGAACAATTTCACTCTAAACTTACCTACTTATGAGCATGTGGGTATCTTCACATACAAGATCACCGAAACTGCAGGTACTACTGCCGGTGTTACTTACGATGGAAATCCTTTGTACTTGACAGTAACTGTTATTAATGGAAGTAATGGGCTAATTCGTCAAGTGACAAGTCTGTATTATTTAGATAATAACATTAAGCTAAAGGCACAAAATTTTAAAAATACATTCTCTGCCAGGGAGCTTGCAATAACTAAAGAAGTTACAGGAAACTTAGGTCAAAAGGACCGAGCCTTTGAAGTGACTATAACTCTGACTGCTCCAACAGGAAAAGATATTAGTAAAGTCCCTGTTACTTATTCTGGTGGAGAGTATACGACACCACAAACTGTTACTTTTACAAATGGTGAAGCTGTAGTGAAATTCAATATTAAGCACGGTGATACCATTACATTCAACAATCTTCCTTATGGAGTAAAATACGATGTGGTGGAAACTGCACCAGGTGATGGCTACGATCCTGCTGGATATGCATTCTCCGATAACCTTAATAAGATTGATAGTGTCCAAGATACCGTTAAAATTACGAATAATAAAACGAAACAAGTTGAAACTGGTATAAATCTTGACAGCCTTCCTTACATTATTATTCTAGTTGCTGCCGGAGGCGGTCTAGTCTTGTTCATGAGAAGACGCATTTCTGATCGTCATTAATAGATTCATGGAAAAGAAAGAGGGCATATTTTTCTCTGGAAGGGGACGGATGGTGCATGCTGTGCCATCCGGTACCCAATTATGCAGTTCATGATTGGGGTGTTTTTTCATGAAGCTCTCCAAATTTATCCTGAAGGGGGCAAATGCCCTAATCAGCCTTGTTATAGTTCTAGCATTATGTCTTGCGGGTGCGTATGCTGCCTATGCCTTATGGGATAACAGCCTTATCTATGCCGCAGTCGATAATGTTCAAGATGAAATGATCAAGCTAAAGCCACAAATAGTTGAGGATCAGAAACCTTCCTTTGATGAATTACAGGCGATTAATCCTGATGTCCGCGCCTGGGTTACATTGGATAACACAAATATTGATTACCCGGTCTTGCAAGGGAAAACAAACCTATCTTACATCAATACCGATGTATATGGTAATTTTGCATTTGCTGGCAGTATTTTTCTTGACTCACGCAATGATTCAAATTTTAACGATGCGTATTCTTTGCTGTATGGTCACCATATGGAAAAAGGTAAAATGTTCGGAGATCTTGATTTGTATAAGAAGGAGACTTTTTTAGGGAAAATCAAACTGGAATGTTGATTTTACCTGGATAGAGTCTATAAATTAGAAATCTACGCTTGCTTACTTGTTCCTTCTTCAGATGAATCGATCTTTGAGCCGGAACGGTGGCAGAGTGATATAGAGGGATTGCTTCAATTTGCAGACAAAAGTGCATTATACAAGAATAATACTGCGATTGAATCTAACTTGAAATCAATGGATGCAGACCCACAGATTTTGGCGTTTACCACTTGCTCGTCAGAATTTACGGATGCAAGGACGGTTATTTTGGCAGTTATGAAACCCTGGTCAAAATCGGAATAGGAGACTAATGCTATGAGAACAAACCCGACAAAGTTTATGATGGTGTTACTCATACTTTCTATGTGTCTGACCGTACTTGCACCAATGGCACTGGCAGCAGAGGTGCGAAGTGGTGAAATACCGGTCACAGTTTCGCTGAGTGGTTCACCCCCAACCGTCGCTGAGGATTTCAAAATTATTCTGAAAGCTGATCATAGGGATTTTCCTATGCCGGAAGGTAGCGCAAACGGAGTTTTCAGTATGAATATTAAGGGAGCCAATACAGCTAAATTGCCCCAAATTAACTTTTCATCTCTCGGTATCTACAACTACACGATTTTTCAGGAAACAGGTACCCATGAACGGGGTACATATGATAATAGAGTATACAATCTTATTGTTTATGTAACCAATGCAGAAAATGGCAGCGGTTTGGAAACTACGGTTATTCTGTACAAGCCTGGTGAAACGAAGAAGCTTGATGAAGTTATTTTCCATAATCATTATGATCCGGAACCCCTACTAAACTAGCAACTTATCCGCCGAAAACAGGTGATGAAACGGTGATTTGGCCGTATGTAGGGTTGTTTATTTGTGGGGCAGGGATTCTGCTCATTCTTGGTTTAACGTTAAAAAATAATAAATCAGAAGTATAATGGAATAACTACACCCTATCTGTGCTAGCGGGCTACGCATGGACGGGGTTGTTTTATTGTTTTTGAAAATCGACGAGAAATAGCATCTCAGATATTGCAGCTGTATCCTTCAACGAGAAGCATTTGGACGATGCACTGTACTGAATTTATCTATCCCAACTTAACGAGCAATAAGACCCCACCTCATGTTTGTGCGTACACAAAGGAGGTTATCGATATTATGAGAAAAACAATTAGATTTATCATTGTCCTTCTTGCCGTTGGGATGATGGGGTATTCAGCAAATAAATTAGTAGGTGTTTATAGGGAGTACGCTGCCAGGAGTAAACTATATGATGATTATGCCAACCAATTTGTAAATATGGATGTTAAAGAGCAAACAGCATCATTATCAGTTGATGTTGAAGATGAAAAAGCGCCTTTATCTATTGATTTCGACTCTCTCTTAAAAGAAAACGAAGATATTGTCTGCTGGATATATAGTGAAGATTCTCCTATCAACTACCCTGTTGTTCAAAGCGCTGATAATAGTTATTATCTTCGCAGGTTGTTGGATGGTTCATATAATGTCGCGGGAACCATCTTTATGGATCATCGGAACTCTCCTGACTTTACCGATCTAAATACGATTATTTATGGTCACAATATGAAGAATGATACAATGTTTGGAACATTGAAGAAATATAAGAATCAAGAATATTATGATAAGCATCCTGTGGTATATTTGATTACTCCTCGGCAAGCTTACAAAGTGGAGTTGATTGCGGGATATGTAATAGATGACGCATCGAACATTTACAACATTCCTCAAACAAAAGAAGAACAAAAAGCACAATTTGTTAAAATAAAAGAACAATCAACATTTGCTGCCAATACGTCATTTCAGGAAGGTGATAGGCTGGTCACATTGTCAACTTGTTCCTCTGAATTCGATTCAGCAAGATTTGTTTTGGTTGGTAAAATTATTAGTTTTTGACGATATGAACAGCCTCCATACTATCAGCGTATTAAAATTGTCGTTGAAAGCAAATCTTTACATTATAGAGAATGGTGAAAAAACCTCATGGCTGGTATTGGTGCAACATTGGGCATTGGTGCAACATTTTGCCCCATAATACCAAATATGATGGGCTAACACTCATTGTTCAGAATTACTCTGCATAATACTCCACCAACGTCTCCACCAGCGCATCAACATCCCCAACCCTATTCAAGTAGGAGAAACTTACCCTTAGAGAGCTATCGGCGAGCTCACGGCTTAATCCAATTGATTCTAACATTGCAGGTCCGCGTGAACGATTGCCTTTACAGGCCGCAGCGCTTGAAATAAAGATGTCTTTCGAACTAAGGTATTTGACGACTTCCTGATTTTCCAATCCCGGCAATGAAAAATGAACAATATGCGGTGCACCTTTCTTGCTAGAATTAATCACTGCAGATGGAATCCGCGTTATCAACTGCTGAATACAATAATCTCGAAGCCTCGTCATATGGGCAATATTTTCAGCACGATTGGCGTGGGTTAGTCGAGCAGCCTCGGCAAATCCAGCAATGAGAGGTGTACTCTCCGTGCCGGATCGCAATCCATTTTCCTGACCACCGCCAAGATGAAGCGAGAACATGTTGACGCCCTCTCGTACATAAAGGGCACCAATACCCTTTGGACCGTGGATTTTATGAGCACTAATGCTGATTAAATCCGCACCGAGACTGGCTGCTGTGAAATCTATTTTTCCGTATCCTTGCACCGCATCACAATGGAGCAATGCTGGAGATTTTTTTTGTTCGATGATTTTCTTTATTTTTTCAATAGGAAAAATACTGCCGATTTCGTTATTGACGAGCATTGCACTGACAAGCACCGTGCGGTTATCAATCGCAGCCTCAAGCTCATCCATATCTAGTTCACCATGAGGGGCAGAAATATAGGTAACATCCCAGCCTTGTCGCTTTAAATCCCGAATGGATTTGATCACTGCCGAATGTTCGGCAACGGTGGTGACGATTTTGTTTCCATGCTTAGAATTGGCAAGACAGGCACCCTTGATCGCTAAATTGTCCGATTCTGTCCCACCTGAAGTGAAGTAGATTTCATTAGAATGAACGGCAAGTGTGTCAGCAATCGTTTGCCGTGCCTGCTCGATTACGAGCCGACTCTCTTGACCGAGACGGTGAATCGATGATGGGTTCCCGTAAACTTCAGTCAGCATTCTGATCACTTGAATGGTCACTTCTGGATATGGTTTCGTTGTGGCGCTATTGTCCAAATATATTTCAGCCATCGTGGATCCTCTTCCTTTTTTGCAGATAGTTCCTTCAGTTTGCATAGATTCTTCATTATCTTAGCAGTGGATAAGGGAGTTATTTCGTTATAGAAAAGTGTAAGTCATCTATATGGTGCAAATACTGTGGGTTATTTTTATTGAAATTTTGCTGAAATAGATTTAAACGGGCCGAAGCCAGAAACCTTTATTGTAAGCTTTTCTTTTTGACTAATATTTTTATGTATAAAAATCGAAATGCCTTCCGCGTTAAATTGCTTAAAATGGTTGATTGTTTTTGGCTTTCCGGGTATAGCCAAGAGTTCTTGAATTCCTGGAGCACAACATGATTTAACTACCAATGTTTTAACCGTTAAGTTTGCACCTTTTGCTTCAATCCAAGATTTAGCTTCAGGATCCAATTGTATGTACATGATTAACCGTCCTTTTAAAGTGTTACTAGTATTTTATAATATTAGCAATAAATAGTCACTGAGCCTTAACTTTATGTAATAAGCCTGTAAGCAAAAATTTTTATTGCCCGAGAAGAATGAAGTCGTGGGATCCTTGGTAGGAGTGTTTCTATAGGGTTTCAATGGATTAGTACAAATAAAAGGCACACTATGAATAATCTTAGTTCCCAAAATGTTGAACCTTACCTTGTATTATAAAAAATCCTGTACAAGCATATACTGTACAGGTTTTTTAGTATGTGGGATGAGGTTAATCTTTATAATAGGTATAACCACATGCACCAACAATGATTAATAAGATAAACAACACTACAATTAAGACAAAGTCATTGCAACGATTTGGAGGACAACAATAAGCATAAGCAGCAGTTGGATAGCAATAATCAGAAACGGGTGCTGTATAGGTAGGCATAGGAGCAACGTTAGGCATCGGTGCTACATTTGGCATAGGAGCAACATTGGGCATTGGAGAAACATTTGGCCCCATAGTCAGAGGTGCGTTTACATTCGAATACATTTTCATATTCCCCTTCGTGTTAGTATGTCTATCACTATAGAATACTCTTAAAGGGGAAAATGGAGCCGGTCTAATATAAAATGGGTTAATGTCATAAGTATGCTTAAATATAGGACATGATCTTTTAAATAAATAAGGAATCTAGCCAATTGAACTATACCCTGGATAACGGACACTGATAAAAAAGTGCCCCTATCCGGGGTTTTTTGTGTTTCAATAGATTTAATGAATATGGGCGGAGGATTATCATGAGTAAGAATATTTATAATGAATTCCAAATTAAAGAGCTTGAGAAGAATCCTAATGTTGTGAGCGTTTCTGAAAGGTCAATCTCGTATAGTCCAGGAATTTAAGGTAAAAGCAGTTACGGATTACAAAAGTGGAAAAACACCATCACAAATCTTTATTGAACATGGCTTTGACCTCAACATGATCGGTAAAGATCAACCTAAACGTTGTCTTAGGCGTTGGAGGGATTCGTATAAAAGGTTTGGAGAGGATGGTTTCCTTACAGAACGCAGAGGCAAAGGGAGTACAGGACGCCCTTCTTCAAAGCATCTTTCCGTGGAAGAGAAATTACGAAAAGCTGAGGCAAGAATTAAATTCCTTGAGGCAGAGAATGACTTCCTAAAAAAGCTGGAAGAGTTAGAAAGGCAGGCGCTGAAGAAGAAACGATTTTAACGGCAGCTGAAAAGTTTTCTCTAATCGAGAAAACGTTAAGAATACATCAGTTAAAGAAAGCTGTTTCCTTCCTGTGTAAACTGGCAGGTGTAAGCCGTAGTGGCTACTATGATTGGTTGAAGGCTGCACCTTTACGTGCACAACGTGACGAGCAGGATGAATTGGATATAGAGTTAATCCAAGAAATTTTCATTAGCAAAAAGGAAAAAGTAGGTGCCCTCCAGATTAAAATGATTATGGAGAATGATTATACAGCCATAATGAATCACAAAAAAATTAGGCGTCTAATGGCAAAATATAATCTTGTAACCAAAGTAAGGAAGGCCAATCCCTATCGTAAGATGGCCAAGGCAACCCAGGAACATCGAACCTGCCCTAACCTTCTTAACCGAGAATTCAATCAGGAAGAACCAGGGAAAGTCCTGCTTACTGACATTACTTATCTCTATTTTGGAAAGGGTCAAAAAGCATATTTATCTTGCGTAAAGGATGGAGCTACAAGGGAAATTATTGCGTACCACTTGTCCACATCTTTAGAGATGGATATCGTCTATAAGACGTTAAAAAAGTTAAAAGTAGCTGTCAGCAATCATTTTCACCCAGAAGCCATGTTACATTCTGACCAAGGTGTCCACTATACGCATCCTCTATTCCAAAGCAAAGTGAAAAAGCTTGGCATAACTCAATCAATGTCCCGAAAGGGAAACTGTTGGGATAACGCACCAATGGAAAGCTTCTTTGGACATTTTAAGGATTTAGCAGAGTATAAATCCTTAGATAATTTAAAAGAGGTTAAGAGAGAAGTAGATCGAGTAATCGAAGAATATAACCATCACCGTTATCAATGGGGCTTAAATAAAATGACCCTGGTACAATACCGGGGCCACTTATTAGCTGCATAGGCGCTTTTTTAAACTGTCCGTAAACGGGGGCACAGTTCAAATTGTACCAATGGATTTTTTCTTATGAATTATTTTCAAATTCATTCAGATAAATAAAGATAATGTGCATATGAAATGGAGCTTTTATTATGGTGCACAAAAGGGTGTTGCATTTTATTTGCTCGATGATCTCTTGCTAGACTTGCCAATCTGACTAAATGGGTAAAAGAAGGCCTTGTTACTAAGTTTGTTAAATAAGCTGATTGATTCCCTCCAGGTTTTCTCTGTGTATTTAGAAGTTGAATCATTTGGTCGGCCGTTCTGATTGAAAAACCATGTCCAAAATATTTTCCATCATTAAGAAGAACAGCACTAAGTCCATTAAACCATGGTGCTCTTGGGTTATAGTCAGGATTATTAAAGTAAACAACATCACCAGGTATAAAATAACTTGAATAAAAGGTATAGATTCGTAAATCAGAATCAGTATGCCAGCTATATAGATAAAGATTTTGAAACAGCGAATTAAATAATTGGGTGCCAATACTATGTAGAACAGCATGGTAAAAGTTGATGATCGTAGCGGTTGCACATTCAAATGCATAAAGTGGTCCGTTTCTGTATATGTCTAAGATTGCATCAGAAGGTTTTACACCTGGTTTTAACAGGAATCCTCCAGCTGTTGTAAGTTGCCAGTAGTTTGGGTTGCAACGTGCATTTGTAAAACTTCTAAATATAGCTTTACTTTGATTCATCGCCTTTGCACTGTTTATGATGTTTTTCCGTAAGTTTAGCTCAACCAATAATTCACCGAAAGAATGATAAGAAAAATAAACAGGTGCTTCCTGCATCATGCGAATGATCGTTTTTTCAATACTCCCAAGCTGCCACTTCTCATCTAGATGAAATGGAACCCCCGCAATTTGTATCATACAATCCTCCATCCCAACCTAATTTTTCCTCTGTATTCATTCCCATTGTATTTGTTTTTTGACTATCATTATTTTTTAAAAAAAGTAATGATATCAATAGCTATGGACCTAGGCTTCATCATTGACTTCTCAATTAATACTATGCGAATGGAGTATGATTATTAATATTTCATATTGTTGTTTTTGGCACAAGTTGATTTAAGCGGAAATCACTCTAATGTAACACAGCCATTTCAAAAGAAAGCAGAGGGTTAGTTTCTTCTGCTTTCACCATACCTGATGGAAACGTCCAATAACACTTTGAGTGGATATGACAGTGATAAAGGACTGGGGATCTTTGCTTTTTACTATTTTTTTCAGACTTGGCAATTCACCTTTTACTGTTACACAAAGTAATACTGTTTTGTCTGCATGGGTGTAGCCACCGTTTGCATGCCACATTGTCGTTCCACGATGTAAATTCTGATTGATTTCTTGGTTAACGTCCTCGCCTTTATTGGTGATGATTAAGACTGATACTCGATTAACATTATTTAGGACCACTTCATACATTTTCATTGAAATAAACATAGAAATGATTGTATATAAAGCAATTTCACTATTAAAAACAAAACCGGAAGCGATTACAATGCTTGCATTTATAGCCATGTTTGCCTTTCCAACTGATATATTTGAGTATTTGGCAATAATTCTGGAGAGGATGTCAAGTCCGCCTTGAGAACCACCTCTTCTTAAAACAATGCCACATCCGATTCCGTTGAGTGTTCCTCCAAAAATAGCAGCCAGTAAAATGTTATCCGTCCATAAATGTCGAACCGGAATGATGGATAAAAAAGTAGATAATAACACAATGGAGAGTATCGTATAAATACTAAATTTTCTTCCTAAAAATTTATAGCCTAATATCATCAAAGGAATATTCAAAATAAAATAAAAAAGCCCGACACTAATTGGAAAAAAGTGATGGATAAATTGGGAAATTCCTGTTAAACCGCCTGCTAAAAGTCCTGATGGTCTGGTCAACATATTAAGGGCTACAGCGGAAATCCCTGTCCCAACGATAATCATAAGCAAATCTAAAACAATCGATATATTTTTTCTCTCAGTCATTGACAATGTATCGTCCCTCTTGAAAAATAATGCATAAAAAAATAAATGCATTATTTATGATGTGATTTTAAAATGTTTCTCATATCTTGTCTCATAAGTAACAATAAAATACAACTCTATATAAACTTGAGACTCTAGAATCTTGGGAAGGTTTTCCGCTTCATTTTTTGAATTGAAATAATAAAAAGGGTTTCAAATACTTTCCCGAGTCGTATTTCGTAAAATGCAATCAGCGTATTTTCCACAACACTTGTTAAAGCTATGATAGGTATTTTTTTCGTTCAAAAAAGGCAACAGTCCAATTATTGTGTATTGAACTTGACAGAAAGGTAAATAGATAGTAACATATCCACTATAATAATTGTTTAAAAGATTCTGTTAATAAAGATTGCTTTAGCATAAAGTTAATAGTTGACTAGATGAAAAAGTAATCCTATTGGAAAGGCATTTTTTGAACAAAGTTGAATAAACTTTTTATAAGTAAATGAAGAAAATTTGTATAATTGGTAGACTATGTAAAAAACCAACATTGGCTAGTTAATAGTAAACCGACAATTTAGGAGTTTAATGGTTTGGAAGAACCCTTAGACTTATAAAATTGTCGGTTTTTTTGTTTGTCTAAAAAAATAGTAGAGAGGAAGTAACAAAATGAAGCAAATGATGAAGATTTATGTTTACGGAAATTTGGCTGCTTCATTGCAATGGGGGAATGCGGCATGATAGTTTCCTTGCCAATCGTATTTTTTATATTGCTCGCAGTGTCTGTACTTAGCTCATTATTCCTAATAAGCCCAAAAGTTCCCTTACATTTTGTCCGAATTCATATCGGTATAAATTCGTTGCCCCAGGTAGTTGCACTGGTAGCTCTTGTTTCTGACCATGGGGGGGTGAGCTTGGGGCCTTGGCGCTTTGATAACTTAACATGGCTTTTAGCCTTGTTTGTTTTAATAGTAGGATTAATTGCCCAGCGCTATTCTGTTCATTACTTACTTGGTGACAAAAATTACCGAAAATATTTTGCACTTCTTACCATTACCACAGCAGCTGACTCACTTACTTGGCTTAGCAACGATCTTCGCCTACTGTTGTTTTTCTGGGGTGTAACCCTTCTTGGGCTTACTTTGCTCATCGGTTTAAAAAAAGAATGGCAAGTGGCAAGAAATGCAGCTGGGGTTACGGGACGAATTTTTGCCATTAGCTGGATTATCTTAGTATTCGTCATCATTTGGGTAACGCAAGTAACAGGGCACTGGCAGTTATCTCAAGTTCTTTCCCAAAATAGCTTGGCGCAATTCGCTACATGGGAGAAAACAAGTATAAATTTACTGTTCATCCTAAGTGTCATTATACCTGCCGCACAATGGCCGTTCCAACGCTGGTTGTTAGATTCGGTTGTTGCCCCAACACCTATATCTGCAGTAATGCATGCGGGTATCGTAAATGCGGGTGGAATGATGTTAACTCGTTTCGCACCTTTTTTTAACGGGGATTCAGCACAGTATGTTTTACTCGTTATATCCAGTCTTTCTGTATTAATAGGAACTGGAATTATGTTAGTTCAAGTTGATTATAAACGGCAACTGGTTGGATCTACGATTGCACAAATGGGGTTCATGCTCATTCAATGTGCATTAGGTGCCTATTTGGCTGCTATCATTCATGCAGTATTACATGGGCTGTTTAAATCCACGTTATTCCTACAGTCGGGATCTGCCATTCGTCAACATGAAACAAATCTTGAGAAAATAAAGCAAACGTTAAATATATGGACAATTTCAGGAGTTATCTTTAGTGGAATGGTAGCTATTGGTTATTGGCTTTCTTCGCATGGAGAGGCATATCAAATGATAAGCTCAGTAGCTTTAGGATGGTCAGTGTTCCTTGCATGGACGCAATTAGTGGCTACTGGCAACGGGCATATCGCTCGAATGGCCGGATTTTCTATATTTGCTGGAGCAGCGCTTCTTTACACGATGATCCATTCAGTCTTTTATAAATTGTTAGAAAAAACCATTCATACAGGAATACAACCTCCCACCTTCGCGGCAATTTTGCTAGTGCTAGTCTTGTTGATGATCAGCATTTTAGGTGCCTGGTTCTCCCGTAACCGAACATCAACAACCTTTGCAATCATTTATCTTTGGTTCGTACGAGTGGGAGAGCCACATCAGAATTTGATAGAAAGCCATCCTAAGTATTTGACACAAATCTTGTATCGAGGAGGTAAATAACCATGAATACCAGTTTAGCAAAAGTATTAAATTGGGAAAAAGAACCTGATTTTCTTGATCTTAATATTTGCGATTTGGTTAAAGCAGCCAGTAAGTCAATTGCACCCCTGGGTCCTATTAACACGTTTGCAGCGCGAAATCCCTGGGTGGGATTAGAAGAACAACCATTTGAACAAGTAGCACGCAGATTTCAACATACTTGTAATGTTGATCTATTGCCGAATGAATCAATTTTCCTGTCGGCATGGAAAAGGGGAGAGATTAATCAGGATTTTCTTGAAGAGAGCCTTCAACAATGGCTTGATTCTCAAAATTTGGATCTGCAAAGAGAGGAGGTGGAGCGGTATTGTTTGGCAGGTCTGAACTTGGAAAAGCAATCAGGTCATACCGTATCCACTCCTGAAGTAAAGATTTTAGCAAAAAAATTAAATAAGTTTTATACCCAAATCTCCAAAGAACATGGCATACAGACGAAAAGTCAGCGCCTCGAAAACTTGAACGGTGAAAGGGTCGCTCAGGAACTTAATAGTCATATAATCAAGTGGTGTAAATTGTTCTTGAATCAAACTCATTCTGTCTGGTCCATGCCAAATCGCGAAAAAGGATTCTATTATGCTTGGAGGAGACTTGTCCAATACGACCCATCACTTAACAAAAAACAACAAAGTCAACTTAAGAATCTAAATATGGAGGCTGACCATGCTTTAAAAGAAGCATTATTAGCACTTGAAATCCCGAATTCGAAGATACAGAACTATCTGGAAGCACATTTACTTGCCTTGCCAGGGTGGGCAGGAATGATGCTGTGGCGTTCTAAGGAATCGCCTCAAGAAAATTCATTGCTAATGGAATATCTAGCTGTTCGAATATCAATGGAAGCCATTTTGGTCAAACCGCATCTTCCGTTGCCTAAGCAAACTTTAGACAATAAAGTGAATGTAGAATCATTGATTTTAACTTGGATAGATTGGGGTAAACTGCCAATCAATGCATGGTCAAAATTCTCTGCTAAAGAAATAATGGCTCGATTGACACTGGCCTATCATTTTGATAGGATTCTCCACAAATTACTTTGGCTCGAGGCATGGGAAAAAACTTACGAAAATCAGTTAATGCAGACGATAACCTCAAAACAAGATTCGGAGAAAGAAAACGTGAAGCAAACAAAAGCTCAATTTGTATTTTGTATTGATGTTCGTTCAGAGGTTTTTCGCCGAAAACTTGAAGAAGCAGGAGATTTTGAGACCTTGGGAATCAGCCGGCTTTTTCGGATTGCCGATTGAAAAGAGTGAGCTTGGCAGCCATCACAGCCACAACTCCTTGCCTGTTATGTTCAAACCGGAATTAAAGGTAATGGAATCTTCAACTGAGCCCGAATTAAATTTATATCAACAACGGAAACAAGCGAGCGGTGCTCTAAGTTATACATTTAAAACGATGAAACAGAATCTGTTTGCAAGTATGGTGCTACCGGAAATAAGTGGACCTTGGCAAAGCGTTCAAACATTGGCACGGAGTTTTATTCCTCGGGGAGCAGGTCTAGTATTCCGTAGGCTTCATGAAAAATGGCACAACAAACCTGTTACTGAACTTTCAATTGATCATAACCACACATCAGAGTCTGAGCTCCCGATTGGATTTACCGATGAACAGAAAGTACAATATGTACGGCAGGCTTTAAAAATGATGGGGCTCACAGAGAAATTCGCACCTTTAGTAGTGATTTGCGGTCATGGAAGTCACAGTACAAATAATCCATACTCATCTGCTTTGGACTGTGGTGCATGCGGTGGGGCATCAAGCAGCTTTAATGCACAAGTACTGGCGAGGTTGTGTAACCTTCCAGAGGTAAGACAGACACTCGAAAAAGAAGGAATTTTCATTCCGAAAGAAACTGTGTTTACTGCAGCAGAACATATCACAACACTCGATGAATTGCGTTGGCATTATGTACCAACCTTGTCAGATGAGGCTCAAGCAACATTCGTTCAAGTCAAAGAAACATTAACCATTGTCAGAAATGAAGCCAATGCAGAACGGATATCAAAGTTACCGAATGTTGGTAATACTAACAAAGATCCGAGCCTTGAGGCACAGCGCTTCGCAGAAGATTGGAGCGAGGTTCGTCCAGGAATGGGGGCTTGCAGGTAATGCAGCATTTATAATTGGTGAGCGTCAGTTAACCAAAACACGTAATTTAAGCGGGAGAGCGTTCCTCCATAACTATAATTGGCAGAAAGATCCGAATGGAGCACTACTCACCAAAATCATATCTGGACCTGCAACGGTAGCCCAATGGATAAACCTACAATATTATGCATCAACTGTTGCACCTCATTATTATGGCAGCGGAAATAAAGTGACTCAAACTGTTACATCCAGGTATCGGAGTGATGCAGGGGAATGCTAGTGATTTATTGTCCAGGTCTTCCATGGCAGTCGGTTATGAAGTCGGATCAAGAAATCTACCATGCTCCTTTACGTTTGTTGGTCTTGATTCAAGCTCCATCGGAATATATTGAGCGACTACTGAATCAAGTCCCAGCTTTTCAGGAAAAAATTCAAAACGGATGGATACGTTTGGCATCGATTGATACAGAAGGAAATTGGATGAGTTGGACTTAACACGGACATTTTTTTACAAGGAAAGAAGGAGACGGGACTATGACGGTTATATCAAAGGGAGCTCTTGAAGCTGAAATAAGTAAAGCATTAACTCATTGGGAGAAACACTATCTTGGACGTGGCTCCGTATCGGTTAAATCGGATATTATGCGTGACATGATTATTGTTGTCTTACGCGGGATCTTAACTCCGGCTGAATATTCACTTTGCCAAGATAAAGAGGGGTTAATGTCTGTTAAATTGAATCGAAATAGTTTGGTGGAGTCAGGTTTAGAGGAATTAAAGGAAATTATTTTTAACATAACCGGACAAAAAGTAATAAGTTTTTTCACCGACCTTAGTACACAGTCGGGAGAACGAATCATGGTTTTTAAGCTATCAAGTGATTTCCAAAGTAAATTATCGTTTGGAGAAATATAAATGAAGGATGGGGTGAACGTGTTGTGAATTTAGAGGAACAGAAAAAAGTACTATTTGTGATTGGAATGGAACACAACCTAGAGACCATAATTAAGCAGAATATGAATATCAATCCGGAAAGTAGCTTATTTATACACCGTGATCGACCGGAAGCCCTAGAGCCTTTTGGCAATTTAATGAGGGACATCATTATTTCTGTTTATATGGAAAATGTTGAGGAAATCTACTTAGTTTCCACTCAGGATGAAAAGAAGAAAGAAAAAAGTATCCTAAATAAAATTTATGAAAAAATAGAATCACAAGAGGAAATTCAAACACTAGATTACCTTTTTAAAAATTGTATGCCAGAGTTTCCTGACAGTAATTTAATAGAGTGGCTAGAGGGAAGCCAAACTTTAACGGATGTACAAAAAAGGATTGATGTTATTCGAAATCATCCTTTAATGCCGTCCAATATAAAAGTCACCGAATTATTTATTCACCAGGAGAACAAAAAAATTATTTTGGAACAGTGATAAAAATGAGACATATAGAGTTCAAAGTTAGCAGCTTATGAGTAAGTATTTTAGAGTAATCTAGATTTAGAAGGTTTAAATATTGGATAAAAACAGTACGAGTGAAAAATTCACTCGTGCGTTTTTATATATATTTCTCTACAATGAATCAAGTGAATACTATTCATCAATAGATATTGAGTGAAACATTCTGTGTAACAAGACTTGTAGTTTTTTATATGAGTAGGTATCAAAATAAAAACAATCCAGTCCAATGAGGCATTCAAACCTATTAAACAGACGTTTCATGGAAGCGAGTCTGTTTTTTTTTCATTAAACTCTAATATTAGTGATTTGTAATATTTGAAAAATTATAATTTTTTAATCAGTAATGTCTCCTACTTCTTTACATGATAAAATGAATGAACCTTGTATAGAAACTATACTTATTCATAAGAGTTAAATCAGCTGGGAGGAGTTACATATGCTATTAAATATTCTATTGATTTTTGCGCTTCAATTGGTCTATGTCCCAATCTTGACACTTCGGACGATTTTTTTAGTGAAAAATATGAGCGTGGCAGCTTCATCATTTGGCATACTGGAGGCCCTCGTTTATGTATTTGGACTGTCCTTAGTTTTTTCGGGTAAACAGAGCATTGCTGAAATGGTCGTATATGCAATAGGGTTTGGAGTAGGATTATATATTGGTTCACGGATCGAAAATAAGCTAGCGATTGGTTACACTTGTTTAGTTGTCAATTTAATGGAAATGAATGAAGAACTGATTACTTTATTAAGAAATAAAGGATTCGGTGTTACCATCTTTGAAGGCATGGGACGTGATAGTAAAAGATTTCAATTAGAAATATTAACTAAGCGAAACCGCGAAAATGAAGTGATTGACTTAATCGAAGAATACGAGCCAAAAGCGTTCATCATTTCATATGAACCGCGAAAATTTAAAGGCGGTTATCTCATTAAAACGATGAAGAAGCATTTGAAAAAAGGCACCACTGTGAAACAAATGTAACTTAATTATGTAAAAAAGGATTGTGTGGATAGTTATAAAACTAACTCACAATCCTTTTATTATACAGGCGCAATCCCCACATTTAATCAATTCTTGTTGAAAAGTTATTCTGTTACAGTCTAATTTAATCGTTATCCTGTATCGTTTCTTGCATAACTTCGTTGGAGCTTTTTCTGTGATCGAAATATTTGGAAATGTTGGTTTTAAATTCAAGGTTCTTTTTATAGTCTTTGGAAAAAACACTAGCATAGAGAACATCTAATAAAAAGCAGATGGAATCGTTCGTAGTGAAACTCCCTATTTTAGAATACAATCTTTCCCGAGTGGTAATTCGTAAAATGCAATCCGCGTATTTTGTCAGCGTATTTTCCCCAATACTTGTTAAAGCAATGATGGGTATTTTTTTTCGCTTCAAAAAAGGCAACAGACTAACAATATCGTCACTTTCCCCACTATAAGAGATCACAATGGCACAAGTTTCACTATTAGAATTTACCGCTTCGAATTGTGGATCAACTGTACAGAGACTGACATGTTTTCTAATTCGGTTCATCTTCGTTTTAAAATCATAACAAATCAACAAATTATGATTCATGGAAAATACTTTAATATGTGCTGCTGTATCCAACATATTCGTCGCTCTTTGCAAATCATCATAATTTATGAGAGACAGAGTATCACTAATCGTGTTTTGATTCAATAAAGCCATTTTATTGGCAACGGTCATGACACTATCATGTTCATCAAAAGGATAATTAGCATCAATAGACGAAAAATGCCTATTTAGATAGTAAATTTCATCAAGAAAACTATTTTTTAATTCAATCCAACCACTATAACCCAATTTTTTAGCGATTCTTATTAAGGTGGATGGGTGAGTGTAAGTCTCTTTCGAAATTTGTTTAGTTGTTTTATCTTTAATATTCTCTCTCTGTTTAAACAAATAATCGATTATGTCCCTTTCCGATGAAGAAAAAATATCCTCTTTCATTTTCTCTGTAAGTAACATTTGTAATCACCTCAAATATTATATTCGTTTGTAAATCGTATTTACAAATTTGGTTTGTTTTTGTAAATGAAAATGTAAATGAACAATGAGTTTCCCTCTAATGTATTGATTATATTCTACCTTGTTTTTATACTACAAGTAAGAAGGAAGGAAGTAAAAATCTAATCTTTATTACTTTCCCTCATTCTTAAATTAATTTACGATTTTATAAATTATTTTGTAAATATTTTTGCGAAAAGAGAAACACTCCCTTTATAGTACGATAAAAAATAGGTAAAGAATTAGAGGAGGAAATCTACAATGTCAAAAGGCGTAAAAATTGTAACCATTGGTGGAGGCAGCAGCTACACTCCTGAGTTAATGGAAGGTTTTATTAAAAGATATGATGAATTGCCAATTAGAGAAATGTGGCTTGTTGATATTGAAGCTGGGAAAGAAAAACTTGAAATTGTTGGTGAGATGGCCCAAAGAATGTGGGATGCTTCTCCATATGATGTAAAAGTCCATTTAACACTAGATCGCCGTGAAGCGTTGAAAGATGCTGACTTTGTAACGACACAATTTAGAGTAGGACTACTGGATGCTAGAATTAAAGATGAAAGAATTCCTTTATCATATGGAATGGTAGGACAAGAAACAAATGGGGCAGGTGGTATTTTCAAAGCCTTCAGAACGATTCCTGTTATTTTAGGCATCGTTGAGGATATGAAAGAATTATGCCCGAATGCTTGGCTTATCAACTTCACGAACCCTAGTGGAATGGTTACAGACGCAGTCGTTCGCTATGGTAAATGGGATAAGGTTATTGGCTTGTGCAATGTTCCAGTTAATGCAATGGTAGCTGAACCGGAATTAATCGGGAAAAACATTGATGAGTTAATCTATTCTTTTGCTGGCTTAAATCATTTTCACTGGCACCGAGTCCAAGATTTACAAGGAAATGATATCACTTCTGAAATCATTGACAAATTATATGATGGAGATTCTGGTATCCCTACAAATATTCATGATATGCCATTTTTTAAAGAGCAATTGAAACAAATGAACGTAATCCCTTGCGGATATCATCGTTACTATTACCGTTATGACGAAATGTTAGATCATTTAATTGAAGAGTACAATGACCCGAATGTAGGAACAAGAGCACAACAAGTTAAACAGACAGAAGCGGAGCTTTTTGAACTTTACAAAGATCCTAACCTAAATCATAAACCTGAACAATTATCTAAACGCGGCGGCGCTCATTATTCTGATGCTGCATGTGAAACCATCGCATCTATCTATGCAAATAAAAATACACACATCGTTGTATCAACAAAGAATAACGGAGCTGTTCCAGATTTGGCTCCAGACGATGTAGTGGAAGTTTCTGCTTATATTGGTTCTGCAGGGGCAAGACCAATTGCGTTTGGTTCTCTTCAACTGGCAGAAAGAGGCTGGCTACAAGTCATGAAAAATATGGAATTATGTGTAGAGGAAGCAGCAGTTACTGGTGATTACGGATTAGCATTACAAGCCTTTATCATAAATCCATTAATCCCAAGCGGAGAAAAAGCAAAACGTGTATTAGATGAACTATTAATTGCACACAAAAAGTATTTACCTCAATTTGCTGAAAAAATTGCAGAATTAGAAGCTGCAGGGATTGAAGTAAAAGACGAAATTGCAAAAAATTTAGACAAAAGTCTAGTATCTACAGAAAATGTTGGTTAAATATCGTTGCGAATTGCCAATGATAAAAAGGTAAGAACATTCTCATGTTAATGTGAATGACGTAGCTCCAACTCGATATTAAGGTTGCAGACGAAACCTAAATTGTATCTTCATGGATTTGAAGGGCAATTTAGGTTTTTGTGTTTATAGGTATTCGTGTTTTTTGTATAAAAAATAATTACTATAGTAGGAACTTAATAAAAATAATATTAGAAGGTGTAAACATGCAAAAAATTATCTTCATCGATGTGGATGGTACACTGGTTAATGATCATGGTGTCGTTCCAGAATCGGCTAAACTTGCTATTCGAAATGCTAGGAAAAATGGTCACCTTGCTTTTTTATGTACGGGTAGATCGAAATCAGAACTATTCCCTGAAATCCTGGACGTTGGGTTTGATGGTATTATCGGTGCTGCTGGCGGCTATATCGAGTTGGAAAAAGAAGTATTGTTCCATGAATGTGTTAAAATACAGGACGTTCAACACTTGGTAGAGTTTTTTAACAGTCATGGAATTGATTTTTATTTAGAATCAAATGGAGGATTATTTGCAGGAGGAAACTGTAAAAAGCATATCCGAGACATAATAGAAAAGTTGTTAATGGAAAAACCTGAAGCGAAAGAAGAAATTGAAAAAGGAATTCAGCCATTTCATGATCTCATCATTGAGGGTGAGTATTTAATTAGAGAAGATATTAATAAGATATCCTTTTTAGATTCAGACTTGCCGTTCGAGATGATTAAAAAAGAATTCGAATCAAAATTTACTGTCATACCTAGTACTGTATCATTTTTCGGTAAGAATAGTGGAGAGTTATCCATTCCTGGTATTCACAAAGCAACTGCTATTGAAAAGTTGCTACAGCATTTAAAAATAAACAAAGAAGATACTTTTGCATACGGTGACGGATTAAATGATATAGAAATGCTTGAATTTGTCCAACACGGTATTGCTATGGGTAATGCAAAAGAAGCAGTTAAGAAAGTAGCTGACGATATTACTGAAACACATGATGAAGGTGGTATTTTTAATAGTTTTATAAAGTATGGGTTAATTTAGAAATCAAAATTTAATTGTTCTAACACTTGCAAGTTTAAAGTTTCATTGATATTTAATTGTCGGGCGAAAGTTCAATAAGGGAAGAATATATGAGTAAAAACGCACAGATTAAATAATTTCAGCCAATTCTCCAAAAACTAACAGGTGAAATGATCACTTGGAGGTATTAATATGAGTAGCAATCAAAATCAAAAGAAGCCAACTTTTCCCCCTCAGCATCAAAACACGCAGCCCGGAATCGAAACGGAAATGAATCCCCGTCCAACATCACTTAGCCCTACATACAAAGCTAGTGGAAAATTGGCTGGCAAAAAGGCGATAATCACAGGTGGAGACAGTGGAATTGGGAAGGCCGTTGCGCTTCTTTTTGCTAAAGAAGGGGCAGATGTTGCCATTGTCTACTTAAACGAACATGAAGATGCTAGTGAAACACAACAGCTTGTTGAAGCGGAAGGACGCAAATGCCTGCTGTATGCCGGTGATATCGGCAATGAAGATTTTTGTAAAGATACCGTGCAAAAAATCCTGTCAGAATTCAGGAGCTTGAATATCCTTGTTAATAATGCGGCTGAGCAGCATCCGCAAAAAAGCCTTATAGATATTACTTCTGCACAGCTGGAGAAAACATTCAGGACGAATATTTTTTCATTTTTCTACATGGCCAAAATGGCATTACCTCATTTAAAAAAAGGAGCTTCCATAATTAATACGGCTTCGATTACAGCCTACCATGGAAATAAGCAACTCATTGACTATTCTGCGACAAAGGGAGCCATCGTTTCTTTTACTCGTTCATTGGCATTGTCACTTGCCACCCAAGGAATCCGAGTAAATGCCGTTGCACCAGGACCGATATGGACCCCACTGATTCCCTCCACATTTACAGCCGACCAGGTCGCCACGTTTGGATCGGATACGCCAATGGGAAGAGCAGGACAACCGTTTGAGCTGGCACCAGCCTATGTTTATTTGGCCTCGGAGGATTCTAGCTATGTAAGCGGGCAGACCATTCATGTTAATGGAGGCACCATTGTAGGCGGATAAAAAAACAAGCATATCATATGTGGTAAATTTGTAGTCTAGGAAGAAGTGTAATAAGAAAGCCCAAAGCCTTTAATGATTGGCTTTGGGCATTTTCATTCTATCTTACACATTAATATTCAAGCATAATAACAATCATTGTTCCAAAATAAGGTTCATAGTTGATATTTCTTCATTTTCGCATAAAGCCATGGGCGACTAATACCAAGTATTTGACTGGCCTTCGTTTTGTTGCCTTTAGCTTCAGCTAGGGCAGAGATAATCATTTCTTTTTCGTTAGAATATAATCTTTCTTTATAAGATTGTATTCTGGGTTCAGCTGGAGGTGCTTCGGGTGTTGAGTTGTTGTCTTCGGTACTGCTAGTGATATTTGGAATGTCGTGAGCCTCAATGTAGTCTCCTGTTTTTAAATTTGCTGCTCGTTCGAGAATGTTTTGTAATTCCCGGACGTTTCCTGGCCATGAATGCCTCATCAGCTTCGCGAACGCAGAGTGGGTTACTCCTCTTATATAGAAACCGTTCTGTTTCAGGCGGTCAATGATGGCTTGAATAATTTCAGGCAGATCCTCTATCCGCTTCCGCAACGGGGGAATATTCAAGCGAATAATATTCAAACGGTAGTAAAGGTCCTCGCGAAATTTGCCTTCCTTCACCATTTGTTCGATGTTTTTGTTCGTCGCTGCAATGATTTTAGAGTTTAGATGAATGGTTTTGGCACTTCCAATTGGCTGAAATTCTCGTTCCTGTAGTACTCGTAGGAGCTTAACTTGAAGCTGAAGCGGCATTTCGCCAATTTCATCGAGAAAAATGGTTCCATTTTGGGCGAGCTCAAACTTCCCCTTCATTCCACCCTTTTTTGCCCCAGTAAAAGCCCCTTCACTATATCCGAAAAACTCCGATTCTAGCAATTCAGCCGGGATGGCAGCGCAATTGACTTGAATGAACGGCCCCGATTGCCCGGAGGCGGCATGAATCCCTTGGGCGAAGAGCTCTTTTCCTGTTCCGCTTTCGCCAACGATTAACACAGTGGACATACTCCGTGATGCTAAGGTCGCTTCTTGTTTTACTTTTCGAATCGCCTCCGATTCACCGGCGATATCAAAGAGAGTATATTTTGTTCCCTTCATCTCATTAAATTGATGTTGATAATCGGATAACTGTTTTTCAAGCTTTTTTACTTTGTTCAATGCCTCATGGAGGTGGGTGAGACCGCGATACGTAACCTTGCAGATTGCGCCAATTGTCTCCCCGTTTTCCTTTATAGGAAAAATAGAAATGAGTGATTGCTGGCCTTTGATAAGCTGCGGAGTATTCCGAATGCTCACGCCACTTTTGACAACCTGTTCAATATCAAGATATGGAAATAGTTTTTTACAAGATTTATTTAGGATTTCATCACTTGTCATGTCAAATAGGTCAGTAAAGCCTCTATTAACCATCGTGATTTCCGCTTTGTTGTTTACAAGAATAATGGCATCATAGGCCATCTCAATCACGGAGCGAAGCTTTTGTTCCCAAGCTTTGGTAGATTCAAACTTGCGTAAGTAAATATTGTAGGCGCTCAGTAATTGTTGAGTAGAAATCAAGCCGACCGGCTTCAAATCGTTATCAACAACCGGGGCATGTCCAATATTATGTTTTAATAACAGGCGTCGCGTTTCAACAATTTCGTCATCTGGAAAAATATAGATAGAATTCGGGTTAAAGTATGCTTCGATTGTTGTGTCAAAGGAAGGCTGTGTAGTTAATATGTTAAAGATTTTATTTTTCGTGATAATCCCAATTAATTTATTCGAATCATCGACAACAGGAAGGATATTTGAAGTTGTTTGTGTAAACATCGGAAGCACATCCCGTAATGTTTGATTTTTTGTACAGCATCTAAATGTTGTTGTCATCGCTTCAGATACGAGCAAATCGATTCACTTCCTTTTAAATATATTGTGGTTAAGAAAGTTTGTAAGCGTTAACAATTGAGTGTATATTTTTCTGACAATTTACAATATTTCGTAAACTAACCTTAACATATTTTTCTGTAAACTGCTTTCTTTTTATAGATGGCACGGGATTTGCATTGTATATAAGTAGAGGATCAAAAGGAGGGTAACGGCATTGAATTATAGTCTACTAGCGATTGAAGAAGAGATTACATTGTTTAAAAAAACGATTGAAGCCTTCGCCAAAAAGGAAATTGAACCCTATTACTCAAAATGGGAGAAGGATGGGATCCTTCCAAAATGGCTGTGGAAAAAGCTTGGTGAAGCCGGCTTCCTATGTGTTGATATTCCCGAGCAATATGGCGGACTGGGAGTCTCATTACCATTTTCAGCCTGTATTGTCGATGTGTTCTGCCGGCTTGGATTTAATTCTGTTGCGACAAATATCTCTGTTCATTCCAATATTGTAGCACATTATATTCTCAACTCTGGGAACGAGGCCCACAAGCAGCGATATTTACCGAAAATGGCTTCGGGAGAATGGGTGGGTGCTATTGCGATGACCGAGCCGGGTGCAGGTAGTGACTTGCAGGGAATCAAAACGACGGCAATCAAAAATCTAACAACCGGTGAGTATGTGATCAATGGCTCGAAGACCTTTATTACCAATGGCCAACACTTGGACTTCGCGGTTGTGGCAGCAAGGACAAATTTAGATGTTTCGGCTTCGAAAGGAACATCGTTGTTTATTGTGGAAGCTGGAAGTGAGGGGTTCATTAAGGGGAAAAATTTGAATAAAATCGGGCTCCATTCAGCTGATACGTCAGAGCTATTTTTCGATAGTGTGGTCGTTCCAGCAAGCCAAATCATTGGTGAAGTTGATAGCGGGTTTATTACGTTAATGAAAGAGTTACCTAGGGAACGGACGATTCTCGCAGTAGGAGCGTGCGGAGCAATGGAAGGTGCATTAGAAATCACAATTAACTATTTGCAGGAGCGTACAGCTTTCGGTAAATCACTGAACCAGTTCCAGGTTATTCGTCACAAAATTGCCGAAATGGTAACCGAAACAAAGGTTAATCGTGTATTTACGAATCATTGCATGGCGTTATTGGCGGATAATCGTTTGAGTGCAGCCGATGCGAGTGTAGCAAAATTGTCGACTACTGAAGCGCAAGGTCGGGTAGTTGATGGCTGCCTACAGTTGTTTGGCGGCTACGGTTATATGGAGGAGTACCCCATTTCTCGATTTTATACAGATGCAAGAGTGCAGCGAATCTATGGGGGTACATCCGAGATCATGAAAGAAATCATCAGCAAGGATGTACTAAGTAAGTAGATTTCTAGTGATAGTTTCTGGAAAAGCTTCATAGAGTTAATATTGTGCTAAAAAATTGTTTAGTGATGGTATGAGGAGATTCATTCAATAGAAAAAATCGTTTCACTAGGGGGAATGACAATGCCAAAGCACGCAAATATCATTGGTGTTAGTATGGTCAAATTTGAAAAACCTGGCAAGAATGAGCCTTACGAAATCATGGCTGCAAAAGCCATCAATGGTGCGCTGAAGGATGCGGGAATTTCGTACTCAGATGTTGAGCAAGCCTATGCTAGCTATGTTTACGGGGACAGCACTTGTGGGCAAACCGCACTTTATAAGGTGGGAATGACAGGAATTCCGATTATCAATGTCAACAATAACTGCTCGTCCGGCTCAACTGCTTTATTTTTAGCAAGACAGGCAGTGGAATCAGGGGCAGTTGATTGTGTATTAGCGTTTGGGTTTGAGGAAATGAAGCCGGGGGCATTAGGGGAAAATTGGGCTGATCGTACCTCGCCATTCCAATGGATGAATGACCGGTTTCACCAGTTGAATCCCGAAATGCCAGATGGTCCGTTTGCATTGAAGGTGTTTGGAGCAGCTGGGTTAGAATATCTAGAAAAATCAGGTGCCAATCCTGACATTTATGGGAAAGTTGCTGTGAAATCACGGCAGCATGCCATTCATAATCCGTATTCTTTATTTACAAAGGGAATGGATTTGGCTGAAGTCATGAATGCCCCTACCGTCTATCCAGGTCTAACACGGTTTATGGCCTGTCCACCAACCTGTGGGGCTGCAGCTGTTATTGTGTGTAGCGAACAATTTTCGAAAAAACACAACATCAATCGTTCGGTGAAAATCATTGCCCAAGCAATGGCAACAGATAAACCTGATAGCCATGAGGATTACATGCATTTAGTTGGCAGCGGTATGACTTCAACGGCCGCCAAGCAAGCTTATGAAATGGCCGGCTTTGGACCTGAAGCCATCGATGTCATCGAACTTCATGATTGCTTTACTCCGAATGAGGTCATTACCTACGAGGGCTTGGGCCTATGTGGCAAAGGAGAAGCGGAGAAATTCATCAATGATGGTGACAACACTTATGGCGGTAGGTTTGTTATCAATCCATCCTGGAGGCTTAATGTCCAAGGGTCATCCACTTGGGGCAACTGGTTTGGCACAGTCAACTGAGCTCGTTTGGCATTTACGCGGTGAAGCAGGAGATCGACAAGTAGAAGGTGCTAGGACTGCCTTACAGCACAACCTGGGCTTAGGTGGAGCATGTGTTGTGACAGTTTACCAAAAAGATTAAATAGGTCTTTAGAAAATCAATCTTAGTTGCAGCTTCATAAAAAGAAACTTCTATCTATTGATTTTTACTACTGGGATAAAAAATTTTCCTACCATATTTGTCGTTTAGGAGTGAAAAAAATGCTAAAGAACGTTTCCGATAAAATTGGTCTCGAATTTGAGACATACTGTTACACAGTTGAACGAGGAAAAATCAAGGAATTCGTCCAAGCGATTGGCGACGATAACAGCATTTATTACTGTGTTGAGGCTGCCAAAAGCGCCGGGTTTCGCGATGTTCCGATTCCCCCAACGTTTGCAACCGTAATCGACATGTGGGCGGGTCCTGATTTTGAGCAACTAATCGAGGCGCTTGAAATCAATCCCCTTAAAGTACTTCATGGTGAAATGCAGTATACGTATGTAGGCGATATTTATGCGGGCGATACGATTCATTGCAGCAGCAAGGTCACAGAGGCCATTGAAAAGCGAAAAATGAATCTATTTACAATTGAAACGAAGTACAAAAATCAGCATGATGAATTAGTCTTGATTTCCAGGTCAGTCGTAATAGAAAGACAGTAATCTATCATTCTTTTAAAAAGGAGCGAAATGATGAAAAGACTTCAACCATTGGAAAAACCACCGATTACACATAGCCAATTAGTTCGTTATGCTGGAGCGTCGGGTGACTTTAATCCGATTCATACCGTTGTTCCCATTGCTAAAAAAGCGGGACTGGATGACGTGATTTCGCACGGAATGCTGGTGATGGGATTTGCTGGGCAAGCACTGACACAATGGTTTCCACGTCAAAATTTACGAGATTTTAAGGTTCGATTTGTTCATATGACTCACCCTGGCGAAAAGCTAACCATCACAGGCCAAATTACGGAGGAAATAGAATGTGCTGGCGAAACAAGGATGTTAGGTGAATTGGTTGTAAAAAGCGATGAGCAAGTGAAGTTATCAGGAATTTTTGAAGTGGTAAAGGATGATAACGAATAAACGGAATGGAGGGAATCTAATGAAATTACTGGAAAATCAAGTTGCGATTATTACAGGATCCGGTCGAGGTGTCGGCCGGACATTAGCTGAAATCATGGTCGAGCATGGAGCAAAGGTGGTCATTTCCGATAAGGATCATCATGTTGCTGAGGAAACTTTACAAGCCATTACGGCAAAAGGTGGGGAAGCGATTTCCGTTGTCGGGGATGTTACGGAGGTTCATTTTTCAAAAAGGCTGATCGATGAAACGATTGCGGCTTTTGGAAAGCTAGACATTTTAGTCAACAATGCTGGATATACGTGGGATAGTTTAATTCATAAAATGTCCGATGAGCAATTTCAGAAGATGCTCGACATTCACCTCGTTGCTCCGTTCCGATTGATTCGCGAAGCGGCACCGTACCTTCGAGATGCTGGTAAGCAGGATATCGAGGTAGGCAGGGTCCATTATCGAAAGATCGTGAATGTATCATCTGTTGCCGGGGTGATGGGGAATGTAGGACAAGCCAATTATGCTTCAGCAAAGGCAGGATTAATCGGTCTCACGAAAACGGTTGCGAAGGAATGGGCTGGATTCAATGTGAATTGTAATGCCGTTGCTTTTGGGATGATTGACACGCGCTTAACTCAGTCCAAGGAAAAAGGAGAATCGGTTGATGGGGTGGCAGTCGGAATTCCGGAAAAAGGTCAGAAAGATGTTCGAGCAATCAATTCCGCAAAAGCGGGCCGGAACGATGAGAGAAGCCGCTGAAGGAATCTTTTATCTCGCCTCGCCATTATCGAATTATGTAAATGGGCAGGTGCTTAATATTAATGGTGGGATGTACACCTAATTGTTAGGTCGTGACCATCAAGTTTATTTTCCTATTATTCCTAATAAATATTGTGTTGTTGTATTGATGCGATTTTCATTTTATTAACAAATAAGGGAGAGATTATATGTTAATTTCGAAGGGGCTTCTTCATGCAGCAAGAACTTTTCCGGAAAAAGTTGCAATGATTGATGGAGACAAACGATTTACGTATTCTCAATTCGCCGCAAGAACTGCCAAGATTAAGCATTCACTCTCTCAGCTTGGTGTTAAAAAAGGGGATCGGGTTGCTGCCCTTCTTTTAAATGAATTTCGTTATTTAGAAATTATGTATGGGACAACAGCACTTGGAGGGATTATCGTCCCAATCAATACTAGATTAAGTGCCGAAGAGATTTCGTTTATATTAAATGATGCTGGGGTTGAAGTTTTATATATTCATCCGGAATTTTTAGGGATTTTATCAGAGATTAAACAACAGGTGAATGGGCTGCGCCATGTCATTCTTACTTCGGATGAAGACGATCCTTTAATTCCGAATGTTCAAAGCCATACCCTTCTATATGAGGAATTGTTGAAGCAGCAACCTGAGCAGCCATTATCAATTGAGGGAATAAGTGATGATGACGTTGCCGGACTGTATTACACGGGTGGGACGACCTGGACGCTCAAAGGGGGTCATGCTCACTCACAAGAACATTGTGATGAACGCCTACCATAGTATTTTATTTTACAGCGTCCTCAAGGAAAATGATGTATATCTTCATGCTGCTCCAATGTTCCATTTAGCAGACGGAGCGGCAACATTCTCCATTACAATGTTAGGTGCGACCCATACCTTTGTCCGCTCATTTACACCTAATGGGGTGCTGGAGGTCATTAAGGAGGCGAAGGTAACTTCATCGTTGCTTGTGCCAACGATGATTAATTTGCTCTTGAACATGCCGGAATTTGATAAACCATACGTCAATTCGTTGCGGACGATTATTTACGGAGCATCGCCAATGTCGGTCAGTGTTCTGCAGAAGGGCTTAGACAAGCTGGAGAATGTTCAATTTTGGCAAGCCTACGGTATGACGGAAGCGGCTCCAATTCTAACTCTCCTTCATGAACAAGACCATAACCTAGATGGAAGCGAAAAAAAAATTAATCGACTGGCAGCAGCAGGTCGTCCGGTTCTGGAATCGAAATGAAGGTTGTTGCTCCTGATGGCAGGGAAACGGCAATTGGTGAAGTCGGGCAATTCGTGGCAAAGGGACCAAATATTATGAAGGGCTATTGGAATTTACCTGAAGAAACCGCCAATGCCCTCCGCGATGGCTGGTATTACACCTGGTGACTTGGGCTATCGTGACAAAAATAACTATTTTTATGTTGTTGATAGAGCCAAGGATATGATCATTACTGGTGGAGAGAATGTTTACTCAGTTGAAGTGGAACAGACCATCAGTCAAATTCCTGGAGGTACTGGAGTGTGCGGTCATAGGTGTTCCAGATGAAAAGTGGGGCGAAGCGATTAAGGCTGTAGTTGCTTTGAAAAATGAAAACAGTATGACAGAGGAAGAAATCATCGTTTATGTAAAGCAAAAGCTGGCTAACTACAAGGTGCCAAAATCTGTTGAATTTGTTACCGAGCTTCCAAAAAGCGGCGCCTGGAAAAATCTTAAAACGAAACCTGCGCGATCAATATTGGCAGACGCAGGGGCGGAGAGTAAACTAATTTATTCATTTCCGATAATTAAAGGAGGCGGTTAGCCCAAAAAACTGGTTCATTCTGTATGTGAATTGGAAACTAAAGACAACACCATGTGTTTTAATATCGTAGAAAGAGCCTAGAATATGCAAGTTCCTATGGGGTACTTGCGTATTTAGGCTCTTTTAACTTTATGGTCAATAATTTTAAAATTATATTAAATTTTTCATATTATATAATCCAGCTTCTTTTCCTTTTAAGAACACGGCTGCGTTAACTGCTCCAACAGCAAATACTTCTTTAGAGGCTGCATGATGGGAAAGCGTGATGATTTCATCTCGGCCAGCAAAGATAATATCGTGATCCCCCACAATTGTGCCCCCGCGAATAGCGTGAAGACCGATTTCTTTCTTTGTTCTTTTTTCACGAACGCTTTGTCGGTCGTATGTATAAGAATATGGAGGATCTAATTCCTCGTTTATCGCGTCAGCTAGCATAAGTGCTGTACCTGAAGGTGCATCGATCTTTTGGTTATGGTGTTTTTCGACGATTTCGATATCAAACTGATCACCTAGTACAGAAACCGCTTTTTTAGCTAGTTCAGCAATCAAATTTACCCCAATCGACATATTTGCCGTGAAGAATAGGGGAATTTCTTTTGAAGCTGTATGGATCTTCTGAACTTCTTCCTGGTTATATCCAGTTGTCGCAATGACGAGAGCCACTCTGTTGGTGAGGCAATAATCAAGTAATTCATCAAGAACGGATGGGTGAGAAAAATCAATAATCACATCCGGTTCAACGGAAAGAGAAGAGAGCTGTTTTGGAGTCGACACCACTGGAAAACTAGTGGAACCTTCTGTATACTTGTCAATTCCCGCCACAACTTTACAATCATCTCTGGTAGAAATGATATTATGAATCACTTTTCCCATTTTACCTGAGCTGCCACAAATTACGATATTAGTCAAAAGTCTTCATTCCTTTCATTAGTAAACAGGTTGTATTTATTTTACCAAGAAATTCTGTTGCCAACACCTAATAATTCAACTATTAAAAAAATAGTTTTAGTTCCAGAAAAATCTACTTCAATATAGATTCATTATTTAGAAGCGTGATTTAAGAGCTTCTTAATAAATTTTAAACTCAATTATTATAAAAGTCCTGAATATACATAGAGATGAGCTTGGGGTTAGAGAATTATGCCAATTATCGAAATAATAAAGATTGCAGGGGGTGGATATGGAGGTTATCGGGAAAAGTGTTGTTCGTAAAGAGGCACAGGACAAAGTGACGGGGCAGGCACAATACACTCATGATTACCACATACCGAAAAAATTGTACGGAAGGTTGGTAATCAGTCCTTATGCGCACGCCCGAATCGTCAGTATTGATACGAAAGATGCAATGCAAGTAACAGGGGTCCGAGCCATCCTAACAGGAGAAAATTTGCCATTAACCGGTGAATCAATGCAAGACCGCCCTCCATTAGCAGTCAGTAAGGTAAGGTATCATGGAGAAGCTGTTGTGCTTGTGGTTGCAGATACACCCTTCCAAGGAGATCTAGCGGTTGGCTTGATTAAGATTCAGTATGAATTACTACCAGTGATACATACCCCGACACAGGCTTTTCAAAACAACTCTCCTTTAGTTCATGAGCGCTTAGGTGATTATAACAGGGAAAAAGATGTCTATCCGGTTCCAGAAACAAATATTGCACATCATGTAAAAATACGCAAAGGTGATATGGAAAAAGGCTGGCGGGAGAGCTTCACTACTGTGGAGGCCAAATATTCGTTAGCACCATCAGATCATGTTGCAATGGAAACGAGAAGTTCCACCGCTGAAATTACAGCGGATGGATCTATTAAAATAGTGACATCTTCACAGTCCCCTTTTATGGTGAAGCAATTAATTGCGCAATATTTTAATGAAGATATCGGAAAAATTGTAGTTGAAACGCCGCTCGTTGGTGGTGCTTACGGGGGAAGGCTTCCGTCCAACTGGAAATCCTGGCATATTTAAGCTCAAAGGCTGTCGGGGGACTGCCAGTTGAGGTATTCAATAGTCGGGAGCAGGATATCATCATGTCCCCTTGTCATATAGGCTTGGACGCAAAAATCAAAATCGGTGCAGATCAACATGGAATGATTAAAGCAATGGAGATTCAGTATTTGTGGGATGGTGGAGCATATTCTGATAAAGCGATTGACCTGACGCGAGCAGGAGCAGTGGATTGCACGGGCCCATATAGGGTTGACAATGTCTGGTGTGATTCTTACTGTATGTATACCAATCATACTTACGCAGCTCCATTTCGCGGTTTTAGTCATTCCGAACTCTCATTTGCTGTAGAGCGAAACCTGGATTTATTGGCAAAGAAACTGGATTTGGACCCATTGGAATTGCGCTTTCGAAATGCAATTAAAACAGGCGATTCGACTCCCACAAGAGTACCACTTAACCAAAGTAACGTGGGTAATTTGCAGGAATGTATTAAGAAATTGCAAAAATTAATACGGTGGGAGGAGGGGCAAGTTAAGGAGATTAGTAAGCGGCTTGTCAGGGTAAAAGGAATCAGTTGCAGCTGGAAAACATCAACGATTGATTCAAATGCCCCTTCTGGTGTGATTCTGACATTTAACCGTGATGGAAGCATAAATGTAATGTCAGGTGTTGTAGAGATTGGCACTGGGACGAAAACAGTTCTTGCTCAAATACTTGCTGAAAAGTTGAAAATGGATGTGGACAAAATCTATGTTCGGATGGTTGTCGATACTCAAACTACACCAGAGCATTGGAAGACTGTCGCAAGTAGGGGAGTCTATATGGCAGGTAGGGCGCTATTAGAGGCTGCAGAAGACGTCATTGCCCAATTAAAAAATATTGCCTCTATCGTTCTCAGGGCTCCAACTGAAGATTTGGAAGCGGCACACAGCAGGGTATTTTTAAGGGACGATCCGAGAACAGGTGTTGATTTTAAAGATATTTGTTATGGCTACCAATATCCGAATGGCAATGCGATTGGCGGTCAAATTATCGGAAGGGGAAATTTTATTCTTCGTCATCTTACCCACCTGGATCCCGAGACAGGGGAGGGAAAACCTGGACCAGAATGGACGGTAGCTGCTTATGGTGTGGAAGTGGAATTTGATCGACGTGACTTAACCTATCGATTAATCAAAGCGGCTTGTGTTGTTGATATTGGGACTGTGTTAAATAAAAAAGCTGCATTGGGACAGGTGATGGGAGCGATGAGTATGGGGTTATCCTTTGCGGGGAGAGAAACCTTTTACTATGATGATCTTGGCAGAGTCCTTAACGCGCAACTGCGAACCTATCGACCAATCCGTTATGGAGAAAACCCTGAATATCTTGTTGATTTTGTCTATACTCCTGACTTGCAGGCAGCCTACGGGGCGCGCGGGGTTGGTGAACTGGGTCTCCTCGGAATGCCTGGTGCGTTAGGAAACGCTCTGTCTCTAGCGGCGAATATTTCACTTCATCACCTTCCGTTAACTCCTGAGCTAATTTGGAAGACAAAGGTAGGGAAAGTATAATGTTGCCCTTTGAGTTTGAGTATTACCGCCCGAAAACGCTGAGGGAAGCCGTAACGCGTTTTCAACATTCTGACCAGAACGGGAAAATTCCAATGTATATCTCTGGTGCAACAGAATTAATCACCCTTGGAAGGTTGAACCAAGTTTATACAGAAGCAGCAATTGATTTAAAAGACATTTCAGAAGGAAAAGTAATGAAGGTTGAACAGGGGTATCTAGTATTAGGCGCAAATTTAACCCTGACGGAAATTGAAGAAGCTAATTTATTTCCATTGTTGATAAAAACCTCGAGTGAAATTGCGGACCATACTGCCCGTGAAAAAATCACCCTAGGTGGTAATGTTTGCGGGCAAATTTTCTACCGGGAGGCCGTTCTCCCCTTATTATTGGCAAATAGTCAAATGGTGATTATTGGTCCTGGATGGTATAAAGGTAAAACAGATTAATGAAATCTTCCACGAGCGCCTCCAATTGGAAAAAGGTGAGATACTGATTCAGGTGGCCACTCATACTCGATTTATCCATGCCCCTTTTATCAGCATCAAACGGCGGCAGCAATGGGAAACAGGTTACCCGTTAATAACGATCGCCGCTTTAAAAGTGGATGGAGAGATACGGGTGGCTATCAGCGGTCTTTGCCCGTTCCCATTTCGTTCAAAAAAAATGGAGGATACGCTAAATAACCATGAAATTTCCGTAGAGGAGCGTATCCAAAGTGCTTTAGCCACCGACATGCCCGGCCCAATTCTTAATGATATTGAAGGATCATCCGAATACAGGATGTTTGTTCTCCAAAATCTCCTTTTGGATGTGTTAGGGGCATTGGATAATAGGGGAAGGTAGTGATTGGTTGAAACTTCATAGTATTTCTTTAAACATAAATGATGAAGTGCAAACGGTGACCGTTCGATCAGGTGACACACTTTTGTACACAATTCGGGAGAAACTCGGATTAACAGGGTCAAAGCCTGGGTGTCTTAATGGAGATTGTGGCGCATGTACGATTAATGTCGACGGCAGACCGATGAAATCTTGTTTAATGCTTGCAGTAGAAGGGGCGGGAAAGCAAATTACAACGATTGAAGGCTTAAAAAATACCCCGATTCAGCAGGCGTTCGTTAAACATTTTGCATTTCAATGCGGCTACTGTACACCTGGGTTTATTATGAATTGTCATTCCCTTATCCAAAAGAAAACGGATGGTGATGATGCGACTATCAAAGAGTGGCTTGAATCAAATATTTGTCGCTGCACCAGCTATAACGAAATTGAAACGGCTATCAAATCTGTATTAAAAAAATAGGCCCTTTTATAACTGAATATTAATTTAACTGTGTTTGAAAAATAAACTGAAAAATTCCACTTATTTTGGAAAATACCCATATTTCCTTAAGAATAAGAGGAGTTTTTCCGTCTATATGAACCAAATCTTTGAATTTTGTCTTATTTAGAGCAGTTAAAGGGAATTTCTCAGGCTGTTGAGAAAGTCACGTTTTTCACCGAATTAACGCGTTAATGTGGTATAATTTAGATATAGAAAAAACCTGGAAGGCGTGACTATCTTGCTAAATCGTACGAATTCAAATCAATCTAAAACAAGCCAACTTGAACTTGTAGATATAGAATTATTGATTCCCGAGAACCACCTCCTTCGGTTAATTAATGAACACGTAGACTTTTCCTTCATCAGAGAAAAGGTGCGTCCTTTTTACAGTGAAACCAAAGGAAGGCCTTCGCTTGATCCGGTTGTTCTGTTCAAAATGATGCTAATTGGATATCTTTATGGCATCCGCTCTGAAAGACAGATAGAGCAAGAAATCATTCCTAATGCTGCATATAGATGGTTTTTAGGATTGAGTTTTTCAGATTCTGTGCCTGATCATTCAACGATCAGTTGGAATCGAAATAACCGGTTTAAAGGTACAACCGCCTTTCAGGATATTTTTGATGAAGTAGTACATTTAGCGATTCATCATCATATGGTGGCTGGGCGTCTCCTCATTTCCGACTCCACCCATATTCAGGCAAATGCTAATAAGAATGCTTATACCATGCAGGTGGTGACAGACCAACCGCACGAGTATTTGGTAGAACTCGAAAAGGCAGTGAACGAGGATCGTGAAGCACACGGAAAAAAGCCCTTACCTCCAGCCGGAGAGGTTACAACAAAAAAGAAACTGAAAAAAAGTACCACGGATCCTGAATGTGGATTTATGAACCGTAAGGGAAAGCCAGAAGGTTTTTTCTTTTTGGATCATTGTACGGTTGATCACAAATTTAACATTATTACAGATGTATTCGTGACCCCTGGTAACGTCAACGACGCAACCGTTTATTTGGAAAGACTGAAAAGTCAGATTGAAAGATTTGGTTTTACAAAGACCTTAGAAGCATTAGCTTTGGACTCGGGTTACTTCACGGCATACATTTGTAAAAAGACACTGGATATGAACCTTTTCCCTGTTATTGCAGAGCGTAAAGCACCAAACACAGATGGCAAATTTTCTAAATCCCAATTCACTTACGACACTGAACTCGATGTTTATATTTGCCCAGCGGGCAAAACATTAAACTATGGCACCACAAACCGTCTGGGGTATAAAGAGTACCGGTCAGATTCGGATGTATGCAAGGAATGCCCATTCCTAAAACAATGTACCTCAAGTGCGAATAAGCAAAGGATTATTCAACGCCATATATGGGAAACGTACAAGGAAAGGGTAGTCCAAAATCGCCAAAGTCAGATAGGGAATGACATATACCAATTACGTTGCCAAACTATAGAGCGAAGCTTCGCGGATGCTAAAACACTCCATGGGCTTCGCCGTTGCCGGTTCTGGAAAAGAGAAAACCCAGGAACAAGCACTCATGACGGCAGTGGCACAGAACCTTAAGAAGATTGCTAGGCACCTTGCCAAGCAATCTCAGATGGGGAATTTTGCCTTTTTTACTAATTTCATAAATCTAGACCGAATCTGTTCTTCCTGGAACAGGCAGGTTGGGTTGCATAAAACCACTTTCTCAACAGCCTGAATTTCTCCGCTTATTTTGCTTAATATGCTGTCTCTATCTACAATAGAGGGAAATTCTCCGCTAATGAGTTCTGATACACGAATCAACATGCTGATTAATAAATACGATGATTTATCTTTAGTTTTTACCACAAATAACAACGATGTTTCTTGGTAACGAACCATGTTCAACTACATTCTTTTAATGAGGCTGGTGCTGTGTGCTCCAGCCTCTTTTTTATGCTGATTTGTTGTTTGCTACATTTAACCTGTAAATATTTTTGGACCCAATACTCGATGTTTAAATACTTGCTCTTTTTTTAACTGCTTCATACACTATTCCTGAAACAATTGGATAAAAATAGAAGGGGACTAAAGGCAGTTAAATGAAGGCAGGGAGGAGTTATAGATATGTCCGAAAGTTTATTTGAAGCAGCTCATTATTTTGTAAAGATTTTTCGTGCAAGCAATGAATATCAAAGATTTCAAACACTTTGCAATGAATTAAATTCTGACCCGCAGGTAAAGCAAATATTGAACCAAATGAACAAATTAAATTATCAACTACAGCAAAAACAAATGATGGGTCAGGAAATAAGACAGCAAGAAGTTGAAACATTAAAAAATATGGAGGCAGTTGCCCAACAACATGTAAGGATTAAACAGTTTTTGGAGGCTGATTACCATATAAATATGCTATTGATGGAATTAAATAAAATTATTTCCAAACCGTTGGAGGATTTGTACGATCAACTAGTTGGAAAATAGGAAACTGATAAACAATAGTCGTTTGTGTATACAGGAATTGAACAAAGAAGCTCTGCAGAAGGGGAAAGCATAGCTTCTTTGTTCAATTTAGAAACTATTTTGAAAAGCTATGGAATGAAGAAACCATCTTTAATGATGGGATATCTTCTTATTTATGATGACATTCATTTAAATGCAATGAAAACAAAAAAACAAAAAATGGAAAAATAGGCAAATATCTATCCGGTTTAGGATATGGACACATACACTATGTGTGAAAATACATGAGGAGGAAAAATAGAAATGGTGTCTGTAGACGTTAAATTTACAAGAGGTAAGACATAACGTATTAATGTGACAAGTCAACTAATATCTGAAATATGACTAAAAAAATTGATTCCAATATTTTAGGATTACAGATTGTTAATTTATGAATTTAATTTATCTATTTGGGAGGAATTAATGTATGTACAGTGAACTTGAGCCAGTTCAAGCGCATGAGAATGAGGAAAGAATTTTTGGCAGAAGACCATTTGGCTTCGGAAGACCATTTGGCTTCGGAAGACCATTTGGCTTCGGAAGACCATTTGGATTTGGAAGACCGTTTGGATTTGGGAGACCATTTGGATTTGGGAGACCATTTGGTTTCGGAAGACCATTTGGCTTCGGTTTTGGATTTAATCCATTTTTAGGAGGATTGGCAGGAGGATTATTAGGTAGTGCATTGTTGGGACCATATGGATATGGCTATGGATATGGGTACCCGTATTATGACTATGGTTATGGATATCCTGGTTACCCTTATTATTGGTAATATTGTAGATTAATAAAACCTAAATTTCAGGCCAGCCTTTGAAAAATAGCTCACCCATAGTTGAGCTATTTTTCATTAATGAAATAATTTTTTCGGTAACCACCTGACGGTTATCGAAGTCGATTGTACTTATCCCTGCAACTGTGTACATATTGATGACAAATATTTTTCCTAAGATGTTGAAAATGACGGTCGCTGCAAATATGGGGGTATTCAGAAGATCATAAACAATTCCTGAATTCTAGACATTAAAGGAACATATAGGCACTTTTTAGCATAAAGTGAGGTTAAGATTAGATACGTTAAGGGATAGAAAGGTGATACAAATGCCTTCAGTTGTAATCAATTTACATTATTTAAAAATCAATAGTATTTCTGGTAATGGCTCCATCACAATAGGCGAAGCATCATACAATAGTCCAACTGCCTATAACAAATCCCAAGGAATGAATTCATCCTATGGTGATACATCACCTACAGAGGCAATCATGGAAAATTTATTGAATGATCCAGATGTAAACGACCAAACTTCAATCGGAAATGCTGATAATGCTTACGTTAGTACACCAATACCGCCAGCCCCGCCGATACCACCACTTTAGTTAAAAGGAGTTTCTTTAAATGCCATATCAAATCAATATTTTAAATCTAAAGGTAAATGGAGCAAATCAAAACGGAAATATTGATATCGGACCAACTGTGCATAACAGTCATACCGCCAATAGTAAATTTATTGGAGCTAATATTTCATTAGGTGATTTTTCTCCGCCAACTGCAATTTTAAATTCTGGTAATGTGGATCCAGATATAAGTGATCAGGATCAAATAGCGAATCCTTCAATGCCTATTGCTAACCAAATATAAAGGAGCAGGATGATGGACATTGAAAAAATGAGAAAATGGTTACACATAACAAATGAATACAAAAAAACAGATTTTTGGACTCGAGTACTCGAAGAAAAATATCCTGATGAAATGGTAAGAGAAAGTCATTTCCGTCCAAAATATGATATATATCAAAATGAATACTTTAATTTTATTATTCTCGAAATACCTGGGTGTTAATCGTGAAAATCTTTCACTAAACTTAATCTCAAATACACAATTAAAAGTTAAAGGAACAATTTATCCTATTTTACAACTTGAAAATGAAATCAAAAGGGAAAGAATATATGGAGAATTCGAGCGAATAATCAATCTTCCAGAAGCAACATATGCACAACACATGCATATTCAAATGAATGATGGTTTACTTCAAATCTCGTATCCTCGAAATGTTGAGCAAATCAATTTTACTTGAAATGGAGATACATCTTGACGTATTGCAATATTGGGGCAGATACTTAAACAGACAATCGGGAATTTGCGTGCAAAAAGGTACAACTGGCAGTTTTGCTAGTTGTGCCCTAATTTTTACCTATTACATATTAACCGTACAGTGAGTTTTTCACTCGTACGGTTATTTGTTTTTCATTAGATCGTGAGAGACCGCTGGTTAAGAAACTGTTGGAACCTGTGGTATTTATTGAATATAGCCCCGCCAATTAACAATGTTGCAAATTTAATGGAATTTAACGGTGAAACACTATTTTTGCACAAAAATATTAAAAATTTATTATTAAATTGAACAATGATTTATTTGTTTGACAAATATACAATAAGGATGTATGCGGTTGCGTTAATATGAAAAGGTTTTCATCGCATTCGATTTGTCTAAGAAAAAACGAATTTTGAATGCTTTTTAAGATTAATTTACAAAATTCGTTCCATTCAAAAGACAATCATCCTTGCATTAATGTTATTTAACTGGACTCAAATAGGGGAAGGGGAAATCAAATGGTGGCAAGAATTGCAATTAACGGTTTTGGAAGAATAGGAAGAATGGTTTTTCGAAAAGCAATTATGGATGATAAACTTGAGGTAGCTGCCATAAACGCAAGCTATCCGGCTTCGACATTGGCCCATTTAATAAAATATGATTCAGTTCATGGTCCATTCAAGGGGGATGTCATTGCGTTAGAAAACGAACTGCTTGTAAATGGTAAAACAGTAAAGTTGCTTAACAACCGGAATCCAGAGCAACTTCCATGGAAAGATATGAACATAGATATTGTAATTGAGTCAACAGGCAAATTTACTTCCCGCGAAAAAGCAGGCTTACATCTTCAATCTGGTGCGAAGAAAGTTATTTTAACAGCACCTGGAAAAAATGAAGATGTAACGATAGTTATGGGAGTAAATCATGCTATGCTTAATCTTGAGCACCATGAAATTATCTCGAATGCATCATGTACAACCAATTGTCTTGCGCCAGTTGCAAAAGTATTAGACGAAAAGTTTGGAATAGAAAATGGCTTAATGACTACGATTCATTCCTATACAAATGACCAAAAGAATCTTGATAACCCACATTCAGATTTACGGAGAGCACGGGCTTGTGGACAGTCGATCATTCCAACAACCACAGGTGCAGCTAAGGCATTAGCACTAGTTTTACCACAGCTAAAAGGAAAACTGCATGGAATGTCTCTGCGTGTTCCGACTCCAAATGTCTCTCTTGTTGATTTAGTGGTGGACTTAAAAAAGGATGTTACAGTAGATGAAGTGAACAGTGTTCTTAATGAAGCAGCGAATGGCCCGTTAACCTGGATTCTTGGCTTTACGATGGATCCCTTAGTATCAGCTGATTTTGTAACAAGTGAGTATTCTGCTGTGATTGACGGACTTTCAACGATGGTAATGGGCTCTAATAAAGTGAAAATTTTGGCTTGGTACGATAATGAGTGGGGCTACTCAAGCAGAGTGGTTGATCTTGCTTTGTATGTTGCTAAAGAACTGTCACTAATACCAAATTGAAATTATTTTATAAAAAATAGTCACTTTACGGTGGCTTTTTTTCCGTATATCAGGGATTTGTAAAATAAAAAGGCTGTGTTAAAGAACGATGTTAATTTTTGAGTAAACTGTTGATTGGAGCGGAAGGTGCGAGACTCCTGCGGGAGAAGGTGTCACGTGAGACCCCACAGGCGCTAAGGCGCCGAGGAGGCTCACGGACTCCCCGCGGAAAGGGAGCACCTGTAGCGGAAATCAACAGACAAATTTAACACAGCTAATTAAAAAAATAAAATGATGTAAGGGGATCAATAATGGCTAAGCATAAAGTAGTTGTGATAGGAGATTTGTTTCCATCTGCACGTGAAAGCTTAGAACAAAAATGTGATTTAGTAATTTGGGATAAGCCGGAACGAATACCACAAGAATTACTATATGATTGGATTCAAACTGCTGAAGGATTATTTAGTAGAGGCGATATAAAGGTGGATGAAGAGCTTTTGTCACGAGCACCTCATCTGCGCGTGGTGGCTCAAGCCTCTGTTGGCTATGATAACATTGACATTGATTTTTGTACAAAAAGATCGATTCCATTCGGTAACACTCTGGGCGTATTGGTTGAGGCAACCGCTGATTTAACTTTTGGTTTAGTTCTTACTTCTGCCAGACGTATTCATGAAGGCTGGAATTTTGTTAAAGAAGGAAAATGGGTCGGTCGAAAAAATATTCCCTATGGTGTTGATTTGTATGGGAAAACGTTAGGGATTGTGGGGATGGGTAGTATTGGGGCGGCTGTAGCCCGAAGAGCCAATGCATTTGGGATGAATGTCATCTACCATAATCGTAAAATTCGTCAGGACCATAATGAGCTTAGTGCCAATTATGTTGATTTTAGTGAACTATTAACAGAATCAGATTTCCTCGTCGTGCTAGTCCCACTTTCACCAAGTAGCAGGCATCTTTTTGGGGAAGAACAATTTAAGAAAATGAAATCTTCCGCTTATTTCATTAATGCATCTCGAGGTCCTGTCGTAGATACAAAAGCTTTATACAATGCGTTGATACATCAAGAAATTGCCTATGCGGCATTAGATGTTACAGACCCTGAACCAATTAACCATGATCACCCATTATTGTCATTACCGAATGTATTAATCACACCGCATATTGGAAGTGCAACGATTGAGACACGTACGAAAATGGCTGAATTAACAGTAGAAAATATATTGGCAGGATTAGAGCGGAAGCCACTACCGGCATGCGTCAATAACCAGGTGAACTATTAAATGTAAGGCTGTGTTGGAGGACGGTATTGATTTTTGAGAACTCTGTTGATTGGAGTGGAAATCAACAGACAGATTTAATACAGCCAAATCGTAAAAAAGGAGGATTACTTGTTCGATGAGTTTATTAAATGACCGTACTAAAAGCGAAATTCGAAGCAATTTAGAAAAACGAAAGATAACGTTGAATGATGGAACGAATATTCCGGTTCTAGGGCAAGGGACCTGGGGCATGGGAGAGAACAATCGTTCCAAAGAGAATGAAATTAAAGCATTACAATTGGGATTACAATTAGGAATGTCCCTAATTGATACAGCGGAAATGTATGGGAATGGAGGAGCAGAAACGGTAGTTGGAGAGGCCATAAAGGATTGTAGAGATGAAGTATTTTTAGTTTCAAAAGTATTCCCTCACAATGCGGGCTTAAAAAAGATATTTACTGCTTGCGAAAACAGTTTGAAAAGATTAGGAACAGATTATCTGGATTTATATCTATTACATTGGAGAGGCAGTGTTCCGCTGTCAGAAACGATAGAAGGCATGGAAAAGCTCAAAAAAGAAGGGAAAATATTAAGGTGGGGTGTGTCCAATTTTGATACGGATGACATGGAAGAATTGTGGCATACACCCAATGGAAATAAATGTGCAACGAATCAAGTGTTATACCACCTTGGATCAAGAGGGATTGACTATGATTTACTTCCATGGCAAAGAGAGAATCATGTGCCGTTAATGGCTTATTCTCCAATCGCTCAAGGCGGTACCTTAAGGAGCCGGTTGTTAACAGATTTAACCATTGCTGCTATTGCTCAGAAGTATGGGGTGAAGCCGTTACAAATCATCCTTGCCTGGTGTATTCGGTCTAATGATTTGATCGCCATTCCGAAAGCGACGAAATTAGAGCATGTTATCGAAAATGCCGATGCCGCTGCGATTCATTTTGACCAAGAAGATTTCGCTAGACTAGATAAGGTATATCCAAAACCAAACCTGGAAAGTTCCTTTAGATATGATTTAATCGTTGATTTATAGGAGAGACAAAATATGCGAAGTAATCTCATTTTGGGGATGTGCTTTTTATTTTTAGTTCAATATTTTGCAGAACTTCAGTGGTTGCAATTAGTAGTAGTAGGAATTGCGTTATTAGCATTTCTTAGTTGTGCTTTATATCCTGACAGGTTTCCAAGGATTATTGGGGTTTCAATGATGGGGATTGGAATTGTAGTGGAATGGAGTAAAGGGACCGGTATTGAAGGGATAAGTGAAGGGATTTTTACGATTCTGCCTTTGTTATGTCTTATAACGATAGCGCCGCTATTATCGATTCCGCTAAAGCTTGGTGGATTTTTCGAATCTGTTTCCCGTTTGCTGCACCATTTATTGCATCATCCCAAAAAGCTCTATTCAGGAATTACCTGGGACGTTGTTCGTGCTAAGTCCCATTTTAAGCTTAGGTGCAGTCCGAATTATTCATGATTTTTTAGAAGACTTAAAGCTTCCATCCGAAATGTCAGCTAAAAGTTATGTGGTGGGTTTTACATCGGCTGTGATGTGGTCACCTTATTTTGCATCGGTTTCATTAGTACTACACTATCTTGATATTCAATACAAGGATTATATCATTTATGGGATTGGACTCTCTCTATTGTCCCTGTTAGTTGGAAATATATTATTTGCGATTTGGGAGAAGCAAAACCCATTTTCTAAACGGGAAGCAATCGTTGAACCATTAGGTAAGGAACACCGCTATCAACTTATCAAACTCGTGTTATTTGTTTTTGTATTAATGGGGTCATGTCTCTTGATCGAAAAGACTACAGGTTGGTCGATGATTGTGATTGTTAGTCTAGTTTCAGTAATCGTTCCTCTCGTACATGGACTATTATCATCTGATTGGAAACGAGTCCTCCCTCTACTGGATGATTTCCGCAATAAGTCAGTCTCCATGATGAATAATGAAATCATGTTGTTCATGAGCGCAGGTATGCTGGCTTTTGCAATGAAGGGAACAGCTTTAATGAATGGCGTAAGTGTATTCTTAATCGGTTTGGCCCAGCAATCATTTTTCCTGTTTGCCATCGCGATTATGGTAATTGTTTTGGGAATTACGTTTATTGGGGTTCATCAAATAGCAGCAGTGGGGGCATTAGCAATGCAATTGAGTACATCAGATTTGGGGATGAGTAATATGGCACTCGCTTTGATTCTGTTGTTAACATGGGCTGCCTCAACAGCATTAAGTCCATTTTCAGGGCTTAATTTGTTGGTAAAACGATTCGCAGGTATTTCAAGTAAAGAGGCCTTTGGTGCAATTGGTCAGCATTTGATAATCTTATCATTAATTGGCATCTTGATTATTTCATTTATAGTGTAATCCACGGATTTTGCCTCCTATCCGTGGATTCATCTATTTTCTTCGAAACGTTTTTAATTAAAAATCTCCCTCTCTATCAACACAAAAATGATGCTGATTCAAAAATCAACATCATTAAGGAACATACGAATATAATATATCTGCAAAGTAATCTCACAATAGCATTCTGTAAGCGCTTACTTTCCAGCCATTGCCATCAATCCTTTATAGACTACGTAAAGGGAGAAGATTAAAATGACTAAAATTCCAATGATTGTAGTGATTGGTGAAATGCTTGCTAAGAAAGTACCTGCTAATGGAACTCGAATTAACGCAAAACCGGCTATAATACCCGCTAACATAAGAAAAATAGTGCGATCCATCTGCCATCCCTCCTTTCTCTATATTGTATGCACAAGCTTGAGAAGATTTCCCTTAATCTATAAAATAATCAATCTCAAAACTTTTACATAAAAAGCGTTTAACATTGTGAATCTGTCTTTTCCTGTTTAAATAACAGACAAACTGTGTTTATTTATAAAATGATTTCTATAATACAGTTTTATTGTTTTGGCAAAATATATTGATAAATATAAAATTATGTTAATATATATTGGTGTGCAAGGGTTTTTGTTGTTGAAATATTCACATTTTATATTATTTGGATATATAACAGGTTTTAAAAAATAAAGAAACAGATAAAAAAGATGAAAATCGAAGGATATGGAACTTAAACGACGATATGCCGCGATGTTGCACGCTTTCATAGGGAAATATCGACTTTGTGGAAATCTTACTACTGCATTAAAATAAATTTACGAATACAAAGGGGGGCATTAAAATGAAAACTATAGTTAAAATACTTTCAGATTATGGGAAATTCATGTACGAGGTTACACTCTCCAGCATTCCTAAGAAAAATGAAAAATCACGCCATGTAATTTATTACGGAACAATGATGGAAATCAAAAATTAAACCTGAAATATATAGTATGAAAAGCCGGATCTCTCTAGAAGATTCGGCTTTTCGCAGTTAATTAACAAGTGCAATTCAAGACGAAAAAGTTGATATCATGCCTCATCTTAAAGGCTCTGATTATTTTCGGCAATGTCGTAGTCCTTCCCAAAGTAACTTTTTAATGGTTCTATCCTCCTAAAAAATCACCTTATTTGTATTAATTCGTTGTACATCCTCCCCCACAAATTTCACATACTATTGTCACGAAACGATCAAATGAAAAACGAAAATTTCTGTCTACTACCTTTAAAATAAGTATTGAATAAATTCTTCCAGAAAAAAATTGTGAATTTCTTCGCAATGATTACAAAAAGGGAGGTTTCAAACTTATGTATTTCAAAAACATGTTCAAAGAAGGTCAAATCGGTAGCCTAACACTAAAAAACAGAATTGTGATGCCACCGATGGGAACAAATCTAGCAGGTTCTGAAGGGGAAGTCACTGATGAGCTAATTGCGTATTATGAAGAAAGAGCAAAAGGTGGGACTGGATTAATTATTGTGGAATTCACCTGTATTGATTATGAATATGGAAAAGGATTTATTAGGCAATTAAGGCTGGATGATGATCGCTTCATCCCAGGCATAAACAAGATAGCCAATGCAGTACAAAAATATGGTGCGAAGGTTTTTGTGCAAATCCATCATGCCGGCAGACAGTCAAACTCCGCGTTAATAAATGGAAAACAAATCGTTGCACCTAGTAATGTAACCTGTGCTGCAGTAGGTGAAGCACCTCGAGAGTTAACAACAGTAGAAGTAAAAGAACTAGTAAATAAATTTGTTCAGACTGCGATAAGATGTAAAGAAGCTGGTATAGATGGTGTGGAAGTGCACGGTGCCCATGGTTATTTAATTAACCAGTTCTTAAGCCCAGAGGCAAATGTCCGAAATGATCAATACGGTGGAAGCTTTGAAAATAGAATGAGATTTATCGAAGAAATCATTGTTGGAATTAAAGAAAAGTGCGGTAAGGATTATCCTGTTACAGTTCGTCTTAGTGCCGATGAATTCGTAGAAGGTGGAATAGATTTAGAGTTAGGTAAGGATATTTCTCGTTACTTAGAAAAACTAGGAATAGATGGTCTGCATATTAGTTGTGGAACCTATGACTCTATGGACAGAATTATTGAGTCCCCGTTATTTGAACAGGGCTGGAGAGTTTATCTAGCTGAGGAGATTAAAAAAGTAGTAAAGATTCCAGTTATCACTGTTGGGTCCATTCGAGAACCACAATTTGTTGAAAACATTTTATCTGAGGGAAGAGCAGACTTTGTCGCCATAGGAAGGGGCTTAATCGCGGAACCTGAATGGGTGAACAAAGCAATGGAAGGACGCGTCGATGAAATTAGAAAATGTATTAACTGCCTCCATTGTATCCATTCCTGTATGGGGAACTCACACGTTCTGTGTTCTATTAATGCTAGAGCTGGCCGAGAACTAGAGTTTGAAGTACCGCAGCACCTATCTTCAGCTGAAAACCGTCATGTTGTTGTCGTTGGTGGTGGTCCAGCTGGAATGGAAGCAGCTCGAAATCTATCATTAAAAGGATATGATGTAACTCTTTTTGAAAAAGATCAGAAGCTTGGTGGTCAATTGCACCTCGTAACAGACCCAAATTATCTAAAGAAAATGACCTGGCATATTCATTATCTTAGCAATGAAATGAAACGATTAAATATTGATGTCAGAATGAATACAGAAGCAACTGTTGAAGAGATTACCTCTCTCAATCCTTTTGCTGTTTTATTAGCCACAGGTGGTAGACCTAAACTCCCGCCGGTAGAGGGCAATGACTTAGATCATGTCTATACTTATGAAGACATGAAATTACAGGATAAAGTATTTACGAATAGTAAAGTTACCGTGGTTGGTAGTGGGATGATTTGTCATGGAACAACTCGTCGTCTTGCCGAAGCTGGTAATGATGTGACCTATGTAGAAATTCCTACAAAAGCAAGCAAGAGAATCGGAGCTGAAACGAGATTAAGACTGCTTGATAAGCTGAAACAACTAAATGTCAACATTGTTACAGACCACATAGTGGAAAGAATACTTCCGAACAGTATTATTGTTAAGGACTTGATTTCTGGTAAGTCCTCAGAATTTGAATCAGAATATATTATTGTTGCGATGGGTGTAGAGGCATATAACCCATTAGAGGAAACATTACGAAAGCAAATGGAAAATGTGTTTGTTTTAGGAGATGCTGCGGGGTTTGCCTCTCTTGGTGATGCCACTCGGGACGGCTTTGAAAGGGCCTATTTCCTTGAAACGATTGTGACAGACAGTCGGGAAAAGGTGTCGCAAACCGTTTGAGTTTGAAAAATTTTAATCATTATGTTTAGATAATATATTGCGTAGGCCAAGTAGGGGGAAACCTCAACCTTGGTCTTTTTTATTTCTGAAAAAATTTGTCTGATATAGTATGCTAAATATTCCGACATTTGTAACAATTCACTCGAGAACAGTCAAAATTGTATGATACTATGGACACGACTAGGTATAAAGTCTTGTTTTTACTAAGTTGATAGGTTAATGAGATTGTGAAAAAGCAATGACGAACCTTTTTTTACAGTGACTCCGTTAGGTTGTAGAGAACAAATTAAATAATTACAGCAATGTAAAATTGTTTGGCTTTACATAAAAGAAAGAAGGAGTTAAGTATGAATGTTTTTAGTCGGTATTTATTCAGGTCCATGACGGAGAAAAAAGGCAGAACTCTGCTTCTTTTAACTTCTATCGCCATTAGTGCTGCACTATTAGTTGCCTCTTTAGGTTCGATTAAGGCATTGCTGAGTACGATGTCGGCACAGGTGAAAGGAAACTTAGGTGAATACAACATACAAATCACACCAAGTAAGAACTTAGATGTCCCGTTACTTGACCCAAGCAGTATAAAAGACACAGACATTAAGAAAAGCTTTAAGGAAATAGATTTTGGAGGCTACTTAAGTAGTAATAGCGAAAAGGAGTTTAGAATAGCAGGAACAACTCTTTCTGATTTTAATCGTTTTGGTACGATGGAATTAATAAAAAAAGGTGAATTAGAGCCCTTTACAGGTCGAAAGTTAATCATTTCTCAAAATGCTAGTAAAAAGCTAAAAGTTAAGCTTGGGGATGAATTAACCTTAACGATTTTAGGCAAAGAAGCTAGCTACAAAATCGTTGGAATTTCAACCAATAAAGGTTTGTTTTTTGGTGAAACGGAAAGGCAATACTCCTTTGTAACTCCACCTGGAAAATATTTTTTCCATCTATGGAGTGAGCAATAAATATAGTGTGATATTAGCTTCTGTAAAGAGTAAAGATCTGGGAGCCTGGATAAAAAATTTCAATGAGGAACATAAGAAAAATAAAATCGTTGCCTCGCAAACCTATGATGTACAATCGTTAGAACAACAATTAAATATGATACGGATGCCTTTATTCTTCATGTTGGGCATCGTCTTAATAATGACTACTTTTATTATATATAGCTCCTTTAAGCTGATCATCCTTGAAAGATTATCCGTAATCGGAGTGTTTTTAAGTCAAGGGGCAACTAAAGGGGGAATCATCAAAATATTACTGAGAGAAAGCCTTGCATATGGAGTAATAGGGGGAATCATCGGTGATTTAATCGGAGCGGGGCTTACGTTTCTGATATCCTATTTTGCAAATCCATTAAAAGAGTATGGCGTAGAAGCGACAACGGAGTTATACATACCCTATTTCGTAATCGGTTTTCTCTTTGCGGTGGTATTGTCCGTCGCCTCGACATTAATCCCAATTTTATCAATAAGAAAGCTTCCCGTTAAGGATGTCATTTTAAATACGATAAGCACTTCTAATAAAATAACGATGAAGGGTTTTATCGTAGGATTGGTGTTTATTGTCATAACTATTGTCCTTCATTTTTTGGGACCAAAATATAATTATATGACGTCATTGCCGGCAATGTTTTTTGGTTTTATCGGAATTATCGTAGTCATCCCTAAACTAGTAGACATTGTATGTTATCCCCTTGTTCGAGCCCTAAGAAATGTGAGCGGATTATCGATGATTTCTTTTAACAATGTTAGGACATCCAGGGTGCTGATAAACAATATAAGACTCATTGTCGTTTCGGTTATTGCCATTGTGATGATTACTTCGTTAAGTGTTTCGATAACCGAAGTCGTTCAAGGAGCTTATGATGGTATGAACTTTGATGTGATGGTCAGTGGTAATACGAATTTTTCAAAGAATATTGATGAAATTGTTAATGGATATCATGATGCAGATACGCTTCATACAAATGGGATGATGATGGCGAACGTTGATGGTGATAGTACGAAGAGTTTAAATTTAGTTTATGTGAATCCGGAAAAATATAAAACATTTGAAAACTACACCGTGTTCAAGGATAAAGAAAAACAATTAGATAAACTTAAAAACCATGACGATGGAATAATTATCTCAAAGCAAATGTCGTTAAGATATAGCATAAAACAAGGAGATACCATAACTCTTTCAACAGATGATAAGAAGGAAACCTTTAAGGTGTTATCAATCTTTAATGCGAAAATGATGGATAATGGCAACTATAATCTTATCTCCTCACAGGCAGCATTAAAACATTTTGATGTTAAATATCCTAGTCAATATTTTATTTCGACTAAGATTCCGGCAAAGCAAGCGAAAAAGACTCTCGAAAAGAAACTGAAAGGCTTAGGTGTCAGTATTATCACTAAAGCTGAAATGGCAAAAACCAATAAGGAAAACAATCAGCAAATGACCAATGTTCTAGGAATCTTCTCTTATATTACGATGGTCATCGGGGCCTTTGGAATTATTGGAAATGTTTCGATTAGCTTTATCCAAAGGAAAAAAGATATTGCCATCATAAGCTCAGCCGGACTCAGCAAGGGTGGAAGGGGCTACATGATCATGCTGGAAAGTCTATTCCAAGCGTTAATCGGATTGGTCATATCCTTGGTGGCTGCTTTAGGAATAAACCTTTGCCTTGAAGACGTCTTCAAATTCTTAACGATTGATCTTGAGATGAGATATCCTTATGAATCGATCGGGACAATCGTTGTTGCAGTGATTGCTTTGATGATCCTTACTTCTTTATCTACATTATTTAAAAGTAAGAAGCTTCAGATCGTACAGGAATTAAAGTATGAATAAAAAGGGGGGAGCTAACTTGGTGGCCGCAATAGAAGTTAATCATTTATATAAATCTTTTAAAATGGGAACAGAATGTTTGGAGGTCCTGAAAGATTTAAATTTTTCAATCGATAAGGGTGAGTTTTTATCGATAATGGGACCATCGGGATGCGGTAAATCCACTTTGCTCTATTTATTAGGCGGACTGGACAATCCAACTAGCGGTCATGTTTTGCTGGATGGAAAAGATTATGCAAATATGAAAGAAAAACAGAAAAGTAGAATGAGAAGAACGGAGATGGGGTTTGTTTTTCAGTTTTATAATTTAGTTCCAAATCTAAATGTAGAGGATAATATCCTTCTACCAATCCTTTTAGATGGAAAGAAGCCTAAAGCCTATGAAAACGAACTAAAGAAAATCCTTGATGTTATCGGTATGAGTGCACGACAAAAGCATACTCCAAGGGAGCTTTCAGGTGGGCAACAGCAAAAAGTAGCGATCGCGAGGGCGTTGTTATTCAATCCTGAAATCATCTTTGCCGATGAGCCAATCGGAAATCTTGATTCTAAATCAGGTATAGAAATTATGAAATTATTTAAAACAATTAATACCGAATTTGGAAAAACCATCATTCAAGTCACCCATTCAAAGGAAGCGGCCTCTTATGGATCAAGAATACTGAATTTAAAAGACGGAGAAATTGTCAAAGATGTATTAACCGCATAGAGTAAAATTAAATCCACTACTTTCTGTAAGAAAGGGTGGATTTTTTTTGTACAAATTTTTAAAAATAATTTCAAAACTATAAAATTAGTTTTATAATTGTATTGAAGCTGTTGCTGTATCATTAATCTAGTAAAAAAGAATTATGTGATAGTGATTTAGTATAAAGGAGGCAATCAGGTTGGGCACAAAACCAGTATGGGTCTTGAAAACGAATGAAGAGATGGAGAATATCCGACAATTAGCAGAGGAGCAATTTCCAAAAGTATTGGACGGAGAAGAATTAGAAAGCATTTCTGCATTCTTTAAAGGTTTAGGTGATGAAACACGGTTAAAGATTATTTCCCTGCTTTGGATTAAGGATATGTGTATGTGTGAAATAGTTGTGGGCTTAGGTGGAGCTTCCTCAACGATCAATCATCATTTAAAGATTATGGAAAAAGGCAGAATAATTGAATCGCGAAGAGAGGGGAAGTTCACCATTTATAATTTGAATAAAGAAAAATTAACAAATATAATTCCATATTTGGTTGAACGATAATAGGGGGATGTTTTCATGGCTATTTTTGAATGGTTAAATGACCAGCTTTTAAAAATGGAATGGTTGAGTAATCTCGTAACATTCCTTGTTCATAATGTGTTTAGATTAGATGTAGACGGTCGAGTTGGGGGCAGCATTCATTTTTTCATCTTTGATGTTATAAAAATATTTATATTGCTTTCTGTTCTCATTTTTATGATTTCATATATTCAAAGTTTTTTTCCACCTGAAAGAACAAGGGAAATCTTAGGGAGATTCAATGGGATAACCGCTAATATATTGAGTGCATTGCTCGGTACTGTAACACCATTTTGTTCTTGCTCATCGATTCCTTTATTTATTGGTTTTACGAGTGCAGGATTGCCAATCGGTGTTACCTTTTCCTTTTTAATTTCGTCGCCCCTTGTTGATTTAGCATCGGTTATATTATTGGCTAGTATCTTTAATTGGAAGATTGCGATTGCTTATGTGGTAGTTGGTCTAATACTGGCCGTTCTTGGCGGTACCATCATTAGTAAATTGAAACTTGAAAAGTATGTAGAACCATTTGTGTTTAACAATAATCAGCTTAATTCTAAACAAGCCGAATTAACGACTCGAGATCGATTCATTTTTTCAAAGGATCAAGTCGTCGAGATCATCAAAAAAGTATGGCTTTACATATTATTGGGGGTAGGAATAGGGGCTGCTATTCACAATTGGATACCTGAATCGGTCATAACAGCCGTACTCGGTCAAGATAAATGGTACTCTGTGTTATTAGCAACCATTGTAGGGGTACCTATGTACGCTGATATTTTTGGAACACTACCCATCGCAGAGGCACTTGTTGCAAAGGGAGTGGGTTTAGGAACAGCATTAGCTTTTATGATGGCTGTTACAGCACTATCTCTTCCATCAATCATCATGCTAAAAAAGGTCGTAAAGACAAAACTACTAGTTATATTTGTTGGCACCGTTACAGTGGGAATCATCATTATAGGCTATACCTTTAACAACTTTGGCTACCTTTTAATGTAAGGCAAACATAATCCTTATAAAAATAATAAAGGGGAGAGAACCATGATTATTAAAATTTTAGGAACTGGATGTAAAAATTGTGTGAGATTAAGTGAAAATACAGAGGCTGCATTACAAGAGTTAGGGCTCAAAGCAGATATTGTGAAAATAACTGAAATTCAAGATATAATGTCCTATGGAATAATGTCTACACCAGGATTGGTCATTGATGATGAGGTTGTTTCTTATGGAAAGGTGCTAAAACCAAAGGAGATAGTTAAAATTCTTGAAAAAGTTAAATAAACAAAAGTTGATTGCAAAATTGAGGTAAAAATACAAAAAACTCCATTTTAGTGGTTTTTGCACAAAAAAATAAAAAAAATATCATAAATTTGACTAATGCATTATTCGCAAGTCCAATATACAATAGTATGTATGCGTTTACTGTGTAAAAAAATTTTTGTGTATTATAGATTACTTTTTTGAGGTGAAAAGAATGCAACAGACTATAACGAATGATAAAAATACTGCAGCACCATATTCAAGAACAAATCCATTCCATGCGAAGGTTTTAAAAAATGTTAAATTAAATGGAGCAGGTTCTATTAAAGAAACGATCCATATTGAGTTTTCATTAGAAGGGTCAGGACTATCCTATGTACCAGGTGATGCGCTTGGTATTATTCCTGCGAATGATCCGGAACTTGTGGCTTCCCTAATGAAGGAAATGAATTGGAATCCCGAATTGGAAGTTGAGATTAATAAGCAAGGCGAAACACTTCCAGTAAGTGAAGCGTTAACAACCTATTTTGAAATTACTCTGTTATCAAAAAAGATATTGCAGCAGGCTGCAGAATTAACCGATAACGAAGAGCTACAAAAGCTTTTGTTAGTAGAAAATGCAGGCCAGTTAAAAGAATATTGCTCAGGGCGAGATTTACTAGATATGGTTCAAGATTTTGGTCCATGGAAAGGCTCTGCTCAAGACTTTGTATCGATGCTTAGAAAAATGACACCACGCCTTTATTCGATTGCAAGCAGCATAAGTGCGCACCCAGGTGAAGTGCACCTAACAATCGGTGCTGTCAGATACACAGCGCACGGCCGTTTACGTAAAGGGGTTTGTTCTGTATTAATTGCAGAACGTATCCAAGCAGGAGATACCCTCCCAGTATTTATTCAACCAAATAAGCACTTTCATTTACCAGAATCGGTTGATTCAGATATCATCATGGTTGGTCCTGGGACAGGGATTGCCCCATTCCGTTCGTTTATTGAAGAACGCGCGGTAACGAAAGCAACAGGAAGAACATGGTTATTTTTTGGCGACCAGCATGCCGCATCTGATTTCCTTTACCAATCAGAAATAGAACAATATCAAAAAGATGGGGTCATCACTAAATTAGAGACTGCATGGTCTCGTGATACTGACCAAAAAGTATATGTTCAACATAAAATTCTTGAAAACAGCAAAGAAGTATTCAATTGGCTCGAAAATGGCGGCTACTTCTATATTTGTGGAGATAAGGATCGCATGGCAAAAGATGTCCACAACACACTGATTGAGGTTATTGCCAAAGAAGGATCGATGTCTCAAGAAGAAGCTGAAGCGTATTTAAATGATTTGAAAAAGCAAGGCCGTTACCAGCGGGATGTTTATTAAGTTAAAATAGTTTTATTATATGGAAGGCTTCTATTTGTAGGTGTGTTGGAAATAAGTGTCAAGAAAGGGCAGTAAGGATTTCTGTCTGTGCACCAAATACGATCGAGGAGCTTGAGCAAGTATTGATTATCCTTAAACGTTTGCTAAATGATCTTACCTAATATTGTTCGCCATACAATTATAATATTGTATGGCTTTTTTGTGCGTGTTATGATGATTCAAATCTATTTGGAGGTTTAAAGCATTAGCTTTCTAGAAGGGGAGTGTTTATAAATGCAAAAGAAATTTGCTAAGAGAACTCATTTAGTAAAATCTTCTGAGACACGTGAAATATTGAAAGTAACAGAAAGACCAGAAGTCATCTCTTTTGCGGGAGGACTTCCAGCCCCAGAGATGTTTCCAGTAGAAGCTATTAAGGATGCATGCAATGCTGTATTGAATGATAAAGGTGCGGATTCTCTTCAATATAGTACGACTGAAGGATATATTCCTTTAAGAGAAGCTATTTGTCAAAGGATGAAAGGTACCGGAATCAACTCTACTATTGAAAATGTTCTTATCACATCAGGATCCCAGCAAGCAATCGACCTTACTGGAAGATTATTTATTAATGAGGGAGATACTATTATTTGTGAAAGCCCAACCTATCTTGCAGCAATTAATACATTCAAGTCATATAATGCCAAATTTGTTGAAGTAGCTATGGATGAAGATGGAATGGTTATGGAAGAGCTAGAGAAAAAGCTTCAAGAGCATCCAAACACAAAATTTATCTATACTATTCCTGATTTCCAAAACCCTACAGGTCGCACATTAAAACTCAAAAGACGAAAAAAAATGATTGAGCTTGCTAATCAATATGATGTGCTGATTGTAGAGGATAATCCCTATGGAGCTGTAAGATTTGCTGGAGAGGAACTTCCGCCTGTGAAACATTTTGACACTGAGAATAGAGTAATTTATATAAGCACTTTCTCTAAGATTTTTTCTCCTGGTCTTCGACTTGGATGGATTTGTGCAGACGAATCTTTAATTGATAAGTACGTTATTTTTAAGCAAATAGCTGACTTACATACTGACAGCTTTGCTCAAAGAATTACAACAAAGTATTTAGAACTTTACGATATCGAAGAGCACATTAATAAAATCAAAGCTGTTTATAAAGAAAGATGCACAGCTATGTTATCTTGTATGGACGAATTTTTCCCAAAGAATTTGTCTTACAGTAAGCCAGAAGGTGGATTATTTATTTGGGTTGAGCTTCCTGAGTCTGTTGATTCGAAAGAATTGCTTGCTAAATGTTTAGAAGCTAATGTTGCGTTTGTTCCTGGTGCCCATTCTTTCCGAATGGAACAAAGAAAAATACTTTGCGCTTAAATTACTCGAATATGCCTATAGACAAAATCAATGAGGGTATAAGGCTTATAGGAGAAGTAATTCACCATGAATTAGAGAAAGATAATACTGTTTATTAATTATAAAACTGTTATTCAGCAATAAGGAGCTTTCCTGCAAAGGGTCAGCGCTTAATTTTCTTTTTAGGGCCATAACCTTGAATAATAAAGGACAAAACATATTAGTCTTAAAATTATGTTTTGTCCTTTAATTAATCTATTCTATAAAATTTAGAGTATTTCTTTCTTAGAAGATTTCATAACTAGTAACTCTTTCCTGCGTTCGAGGTCTTCTGGGATCGATTCCAAAACACCCAGCCAACATAAATATTAATATAACCGCACAGTGCCATCTGTGCGGTTATATGTAGTTTCACACCTTATTACAAACAAAATTAATTCAATTGTAAATATATTATTTAATAATAGAAAACAAAAAAGGAAGCACATGAACGGTCCCTCTGCTCCCAAAATAGTTTATAATTGATGGATGTCGAATTTTGTTTTTAGAAGTAGGTGAGTACAATCGATATTATTGAAGCAAGGGTGAGAGGGTTTATTGCTGATATTCAACACCCTAAGCAGAAAAAGAAGATTAATATGAATGATTTAGAATTACAGTTGCGCAGGCTTTCGGATGATTATTTTGATATGGATGGGTATTCGTTGTTTTATCAGGCAATCCAAACCTTACAAGGTGAGGGTCAACTGACACCGATTCAAAATCATCAATATAACGGAAAAACCCCAACATTGCCCCTTTTTTACTGGGTTAATGTAAAAGTAAACGAGAAAAAATGGGATCGGCTTGAGATGATGAAATTGAGTGATCAGTTTGATTTTTCCTATTATGAGCGCCATCCTGAATGGCAAACAGTAGACGAATGGAATCGAATCCAGAATGTATATACATTTCTCCAATCCAGCCAAGAACGGGAAATCGTGTCATTAGAAGAAAGAAGTCTCGAGCTCTTTGGCGATGAAAAGTTCTTAATCGACAGTGACAGCTTTCCTGAGGGGAAAGGCTTTTTAACCCGAATTGGATTATCAGAGGATCAGCTTAAGACGGTGAACTACGGGGAGCCGTTTGTGTTTTGGATCAAGCAAGGCAAAGAAATGAAAGATATTCAAAGAGTACTAATCGTCGAAAATCTATCTTTCTTTCATACTGCCATTAAATTATTGGAAGAGAATCTTCTTGATTATGAACCGGAACTGATTATCTATGGAGAAGGGACGAAAATTGAAAGAAGCTTTTCGTTTTTCTTCCGGACGTTTCCGCCAAAAGACTACCTTTTCTATTATGCCGGTGATTTAGATGCTTCTGGATACGGGATACTGATTCGGCTGATGGAAAAATACCAAGATTGCTGCATTCAGCCGGCCTTAAAAATTTATCGTAAAATGCTGGATTGTATTGACCAAAGAAATGACCAGAAACTCGGTCAAACGCAAAACACAAACTACCGTGATGCATTCCTTCAATGGTTTACCGAAGAGGAGCAGGTGAAGCTCATGCAATTATGGCAGGAGAATAAGCGCATCCCACAGGAAGTGTTAACAATTGAAACATGGAGGAGATGGCTATGAACGAATCATGGGAAGGTTTTGCCCAGCGAATGCAACGATTAAACCCGCTGTTTGAGCTTGGCAGAGGAATGGAAATAGGGGAGCTGAAGCCATATATCCAAAGTATTCTCATGCAGGTGCTTCTCACCATCTTTTACCGAGAATTAAATGATGATGATAGCAGGCGTAAATCGGATATTAAATATATGGTCGAAGATGCCGTGAAACAGATGAAGCTGTTAGCGGACGAAAAGCAAATTGAACGGATGACAAGCGGGCTGCTATATCAGGGGAAAGAAGAGTATAGTAAACCGTTTGAAGCCTTATATTACGATGAAAATAGACAATCATGGGAAACGCAGGTGTTCCGTTATGTGACCATGGATGAGTTATATACGAATTTAGAGATTGGCGGCTCGATCGTTTATAAACTCACCGATGTCGCTCAGGAAATGATTTTTATGAGCAGGGAAATGGCGGAGGAATTCTCAATCACCATCGAACAGCTCTATAGTATGCAGCTGATTAAAAACGGTAATTTTCGAAAAGCTACGCGAAACCTCGATCACCTCATTTCACGTGTCAACCGCTTAATGGCAAGAGAATTCTCCTTTCAAAAGGAAATGATCAACAATCCCAAAATTTTATTGATGGAAGAAGAATGGCAAAGGGCCGACAATCGGGTGGAAATCGAAAAGCAATTTGAGGAAGAAAAAAGTCACTTTCGGACAATTTCAAGCATGATTGAAAAAACGAAACGAAGAAATGAACAAGATGATGGGATTCAAAAGGAATTGCTGCTGCTCCAAGAAAAAATTGGCCATACAAGGCAATTGCATGATCGATTTGCCAAACTCGTCATTCAAAATATTTCCCACGAAATGAAATTAAAGGCCGAAAACCCATCCTTGTTTTGGGAAACGAGCCTCGTTTCATTTCGAGAGCATATTTATGAAAATTGCATCATGAAAGAGGGCGTTCAACGTTTCGATGTGATCGAAACGATTCTTTCGCCGTTGTTTTCACCGAAAAACGAATTCATTTTGCCGCTTGATTGGATTTGGGGTGAACAGGAATTTGATGAACAACAACAAACCGAGCTATTAGTGGAAGAAGAGACCGATGATAGTGTGACACGAATCCGCGTGACGAACTGGGATTCGGTTATTGAAGCATGGAGCTATGTTTTTCAATATTTACAAACATACGGAGAGTTTTCGTTAGCTGATCTAGCAGAGCTGCCTTTAGAAATACAGGATTTATGGCTAGAAGAAGCGGAAACGATTGATTTGTGGATGATGTTTGATAAAAAGCCGCTAAAGGTCCAAGTCCTACATCGTAAGGAAGAAACATTAAGTGATGAGCGGGAAATTCTCCTCTATAAATTAATGAAGGAATATCCGCAATTTCAACTGTTTGAAGGGTTGAAAATCTTTACGAAGTTTGATCATCGTGCCGAACCATTACTATGGCATCGGATGAAATTGACCCCATTTAAAATCTGTATTCAGGAGGAAAAAGGATGAATGCCGAAACTATTAAAAAAGCATCCGCTATCTATTTTTCTCTATTAAAAGATAAAGTTATCGATGAAATGAGCGAACACTTCCAGACCTATTTTGATCCGGAAGTGAGACAGACTGTTCTTTTATTAGCAGACGAATCAGGTACATATATCATTGAATCGCCAAAACGGATTCAATTAGTTGTTCAGCCGACCGGTTCGGTCTATGCGACAAATTTTACCCATTTGAAAGAAAAGCATAAGCAGGTGGAATCAAAAAAACACTTTCATCTAATGAGCATGGTAATTATGTCTTTTTTAGCAACCATCGATCGCAACCAGGCCGCAAAAATCAGGACAAAGCGGGAAGGAATCAGTTACTACGCATTAGAACGTCAGGTCAACGATCTTATCATGAACTGGGATAGTATTCTGAAAACGAAACCTAATTTCGGCGATGAAGAACGGATCGATATGAAGGAAATGGTGACAACCTGGAAGTATATGGAGGTTGACACCGATGACTATGGAATCAAAAAAGGTAATAGACGAACCCGAATTGGTTTAATTGCCAGTAGCATGCGCTTATTAGAGACGGAAGGGTTGATCGTCATTCTAGATCGCGATGATATTCCGAAGGTGATTCCAAAACAAGAACTATTTGAGCGGATTGAATACCTGTATCATGATTATGATCGTTACGAATTATTAAAGAAACTAATAACACCAGAGGAGGATGAGCATGCCGAAAATCCACCGTATTAGAATTGTTGGCCTGAAGTATGATGGCATGCAAAAACAATACAAAGATACCACATTTAATTTTCATAATGAAAAGACCTCAACCAATGGTCTGATTGCGATGATGAATGGGGGCGGGAAGGGTGTGTTCCTGCAAACCATCTTCCAAATCCTTAAACCTGGTACGTCTTGGGGAAAACAAAATAATCGTTATTATCAGCAGTTCTTTTTTAATCAAAAAGAGCAATTTATTCCCTATACCTTTCATGTTGTTATTCAATGGGAATTAGACGGTGCCGACAGCCGTCACCTTGTCACCGGCGGAATGTTCTCAGCTGAGCAGCGGATTTCGATGAGTGAAGAAGGTGGAACTGAAAGCAAAACATTGGAGCAGGAAGCGAAAATCCTCCCGAATATTACGTTTTATACAAGAGAATTTGAACGGAAAGAAGAAGCGGCGCTTGAGCATATTCCGTTGTTTGAAGATGAAGAAGTAGCGGAAAACGAAAGTTTGAAGGACTATTTAAAATGGAATGGCTATGACGTTTACCGCGATACGAAAAAGCACTATCGGATCCTAGATACATACGGGATTAACCGTAAGGACTGGGATATTATGAAGGACATTAACAAGGATGAAGGTGGCGTGGGTAAATACTTCGAAGGCGCTGAGGATGATCATTCCTTGTTTCAAAAACGGATTATTCCAACGGTTAGTCAGGTTTTGCAACGGACTGATCATCAAAAGGACGATCTAGTCGAGATTTTTAAAAGTCAGGCTAGTATTGCGAAGGACCTGCCTGTGCTATTAAAAAGAGAGCAAGCACACAAGGAGTTTTTAGAAGACATTGTCCCATTTGAAGAGCATCTAGCAAAAGGGGTCGAGCATAAAGAAATTGTTCAAGGTAGTGTAAAGGTTGGCAGACAATTGCTTGGTGCGTTAGAGCATTTGAAGCAATCTGAAGAGGAAACGTTGCTTACTTTAGCTAAAGATATGGAAAAGTTAGCGATCCGACAAGCAGAATTGTTCTTTCAAAAAGACAATTTAGAGTATGCAAAGGCACATAGAGAAGTCATGGACTGGGATAAGAAATTAGTGGCAGAACGGGATAAGCATACTTCCCTTCAAATGACCGTAAAAGAGAAACAACAAAGAAAAGAAGAACTGTCCTTTCTACTGCTATTGAAGGAGTGGAGTGAAAACGAACAAAGCATTCGCGCTCTTTCCCAGCAGATTGCGACATTGGAACAAAATAGTGGTTTACAACAAACGAATCAAAGAATGGATGAAATTAAACAAGAAGCTAGAAAGCAATGGGAGCAGTCTTATCAATCATTACAAGAAGCACTAAAACAGTACTTCGGGTATCGAAAGTTCCTAAAGAAAAAAGAAGCCGAGCTAGCTGGGCAGGATAAACAAAAAACAAAAGAAATCGCTCAAGCTTCTACGGAAATTGATTTTCTCTATACGCAAATTCATACTTTTGAAGCGAAGGAAGAAGCGCTAACGAAAGAGTTTGGCGACCGCTTAACCTATGATGTAAACGGCTATATCGAGAATCTAGCAAAACAAATAAAAGATAAAAAAGATAGATTAGAAGATCTACAAACAAAAGATAAAGAATCGAGTGAAAAGCAGAATCTACTAGCCAATTCACATGGAACGCTCGCTCAAGCAATTCAGTTTTCTGAAGAAAAATGTGAAGAATTAACAGCAGCACATGAAGTGCAACAGCAAAAAGAGGCTAGGCTATTCGAAAAGCTTCATGGCTTAATAACTGATGTCACGGTGCCGTTTACGCATTCGCTTTTATCGAAGTATGTGTTACAGATTGAAGAACTACTTAGCATAAATTTGCAACAGGCTGAACAAATGAAAAAAGAACTTTGGGAAACCCAGCTTGACCATTCCTTAAATGATGAGCCTTTCTGGATTGCCAATAAAGATGTGAAAGAATTAAAGGACTGGATCGATGAGAAGACGGGCATTGATGTCTTTTATGGAACGCAATTTCTCCAATCATTAAGTCCTGAGGAATTAGCAAACCACCTTGTGACGTATCCGCTCCTACCATATGGTTTGGTCGTTAGCGGGCCGCAATGGCAAAAAATAAATCAGCAGGTGCTGACCGGAAGATTGTTCAACAGTCCAGTTCCGATTTTCTTACGGGAGGAAATGAACAGTGACGGGCAGCCATCATCCTTTGTCATCATTAATGGCTCCGAAAAAGAGCTGTTAACGGATAAAAACCAATTTAACAACTGGAAAATTAAGATTGCTAATCAAATTCACGAGAAAAAAGATACGCTCATCGAACTTGAAAAAACAGAAATCTTGTTACGTCGGATGTTAAAAGAAATCGATCGATTCTTATCAGGTGAGCTTTCTAGCGAGATCGAAAAGGCGTTGAATCAGGAACAGAATGCACTGCTTTCTAAGAAAGCGCAATTACAGGAAATCACCACTAACCAACAAAAAGAAAAAGATTTACAGCTTGATCTAAAAGCACAGCTAGAGAAAACCAATCAAAAGATTGAAAAGCTTAAAACCGATGTGGGCACTTTAGAAGATTTTGTACAAGAAAAAACGCTTCACCAGGAAAATAAACGGGTAAAGCTGGAGAAGGAGAAGCAAAAGGAAGCCTTAGGTTTAGCGCAGCAAGAAATAGTCAAGGAATACGAAAATATCGTTGAAATGAAATCCAAGTGGAATCAAACGTATTTAGAATGGAAGCTCTCAACTGAGCAAAATATTAAGGAAATATCTTTCTTTATTGAAGAAGCCGCTTTTCCATCTGATGAAAAAGCAGACCAAAGTGAAGAGCTTCCTCGTCTTTCTCCTCATCTATTAGAGGGGATTAATGGAAGTATCGAAGAGCTAAAACAGCTCCAAAAGTCAAAGGAAGAACAGGCAAGAGAATTACTGGTTATTCAGGCGACAAAGGAATCGGAACAAAAGCAGCAGTTGAAATTAGAGAAAAAGCTCCAAGCTCTTAATGAAGAGTGGAGAGACGCTCCGGAACCAGCAGAACCAATCAGTATTTTAGAAAATATGCTGCAAACCGCACAGAAGGAAACGAAGACGGCTGAAAAGGAAGAACGGGAACAAGGAACAGCTGTAACTGTCGCCGAAACATCCTTGAAGCATGCGACCGAGCAGCGTGACAAGTCTGGTAAAAAGATTGCCAAGCATGAAAAACAGCCAGAGGAATGGGCTGACCTTGACTTAGAGGTAAAGGACGTAGAAATTAAGGATCAAATGAAGCAAACGAAAGAGGAAGTAAAACAGGCTGAACAACGCCAAAAAGAAACGGAAACGAACATTTCTGGATATGAAGGCGATTTGTTAACGCTATCTGTTATCCTCAAAGAGGAAGCGTCCGCCTTTACGGATTCCGATTTAGAAAAAATCAGGAGTCAAGGAAAGCAATGTATCCTATCCTGGTGTGAAAAGCATCAAGCACTTCAAGAAGATGGCCAAGAGAAGCACGCGAAAATCGATCAATCGTTGCGTAATTTAAAGCAAACAATTGAAGGGAAAGATTGGGAGATTCGCTTTAAAAATGAAGTATTAACAACACTTGATCATATGGATACAAGGCATTATTCGCATATTCAAAGCATCGTCAAAAATATGAAGCGTTTTTCACAAAGTGGATTGGAACAATTAGAACGCGACAAGGAAAGGGCAGAAAAGGCTCAAAACTTCTGGGCTAGCCGTGCCAGCATGAAGGTGATGAGCATTGCCGAGGCAATTCGCTCCATGATTGCGAAAATGAAGCTGAAAAATGATCGAGGCGTCTTTCCACTCGTCCAGCTTAAAGAAGACATCCTACCTAAAAAGGCTGAAGAAATTGAGCCGCTTTTGAAACAGCACTTTGTTTCTGCTATTAACAAAATTACAAAACAATTCGATTTGATTGATGACCATAATCGAGCTTTAGACGAAGAAATCAAAATGCTGATAAGTGATGAGCAAATTTTATTTGTCTCGCTTCGCAATCGCTATCCTGAGCTACTCGTCTACAATATGCGAACGGATAATGCATTTATGTACGGAAAGCCACAACGAGAGCATTACTCAACCTGGCAGACGATTAATCAAGGTTCTAAGACGAAATCCGATGGTAGTGGCGGACAAAAGCTATCTGCTCGCATGGTCATGATGATGATGCTATTATCCGTCAAAAGTGAAACAGATAAAAGCTGGGTTCCGTTAGTCTGTGACAATCCGTTCGGACAAGCAGCATCGGCACATGTTCTTGACCCGATCTTTGCTGTGGCAGAAAAGCTGAAGTTCCAATTTATTGTTGTTACACCACCGGAATTGGTGAAAACAGAAATCAGCCAGCGATTTGATGCCTATTATAAACTGGACTTCATCCGGGAAAAAGGAAAAGAAATAGTCTCAGACACAATTGTTCCGGCATTTCGGATTTATCAAGGCGAAGAAGTTATGCAATAGGATAAAAATGATCCAAATCCCACTTTCTAATGAGAAGGTGGGATTTTTAAATATAAAAAGTAAGGACAGAATGTAATTGTGAGGAACAGGAAAATATGGATCAAGGAGGATTGTTCGTTGAAGAAAGGAATCTTTTTAGACCGTGATGGTGTGATCAATGAAGTGCTGAGTCATCGGGTGAAATTTGTTAACAAACCACAGGAATTTTATCTCTTAGATGGAGTAGCCGAAGCAATTCGCCAATTAAATGAGGCTGGGCTTCCGGTATTTGTCGTTACCAATCAAGGCGGAATCGGACTGGGATTTATGAAAGAAGCTGCTCTACATAAAGTTCATGAAAAAATGAAGAAGGATTTATCGAAAGAGGGTGCAGTAATCGATGATATTGCTTACTGCCCTCACAAACCAAAGGCTGGCTGTGCCTGTCGTAAACCAGAAGCGCAAATGATCATAGATTTAGCGGAAAAGCATGACATCTCCCGACGTGATAGCATTATGGTGGGGGACCGTGAGCCTGATATTGAAGCAGGAAAGAAAGCGGGCTGTAAGACGGTGTTTATCGGTGATGAGACAGAAAATCCAGGAGCGGATATAGTGTTTCGTGATTTGCTGTCTGCCGTGCCATGGCTGTTGGAAAACTAACAAACGTAAAGGAAAACTCCTCATCTAAATTTAGGATGAGGAGTTTTATAGGGTGTTTAATCATCATGTGATGTAACCTGCAGCTAAAGAACACAAGCCTTCATCGCTTCTAGAAATGGCGTTTCTATTATTGTAGAAACACTCGTTTCACAGATACCTCTTTTTCATTATTATTTGGACTGTTTTATCTCAGCAAATCTTAGTATGGATATGGGGATGGGTAGTGGTGGTGGTGGTGATGGTATGGATAATGATGGTATGGGTAGTAGTGATGGTGGTACGGATAACCAAACCCAAGACCTGGAGCTCCAAATCCAAGTCCTGGTGCAAAACCAAATCCTGAACCTGGTCCGCCAAAACCTAGACCTGGTGAAAAACCAAAACCTGAGCCTGGTCCACCAAAACCAATTCTTGCATCTGTTGTATTTAGGGCAATATTATTTGGAATCATTACATTCATCCTCCTCATTTTCTTTTACCGTAAATTTTATGTGTATTTGGGTAAAAGTTCTTGGGCATTTGTCTTGTGTACTAAGAATAAAAATGACTTATTCTGAATTAAATGTCATAAAGTTACTTAAGGCCATAATATGCTAAACGGATGCTGGGCTAGTAATAACATGTTTGGTCAAGGATTATTAAGTATATTCCACCGACAGAGTGTGCATTTCGGATAAAAGGTAGCAGTGGGCGTATATTGTTCGTACTGACTCTTTTGGAGCGAACTTGTCATAGTCTGTAGGGGTGGGAAGAACCTGATGAGATCCCAAAAAACACAGAGGATTAGGGGAACACCAGCTGCAGCCTTGGGAAGCCGACAGACTGAATGTTTTGTTCGAGGAGAAAACGATTGATGGTGGTATAAGTGGTTTTCATAATAGTTAGAGTAAAAATGAAACAAGTGTGGGAATTTAAACTAACAATAAAAAAGGGGCTTTATGCCCATAAAAAACGCACTAACAGAGTACAATGATTTTATAGGGAGTAGTCTGGGCAGGAATGCTAAATGTGGTAGGTCCATATACAACAAGAAGATTTCGGTTTGCAGGGTACAATGTGAAGGGCTGATCGTTTTGTAATAATATTGGAGTATAACTAGAAATATTTAATTGTAACTGTCCATCACTACTCACCATCTGGCTGTTAAAAAAGTCTACCTTTACATTTTGATAAGTGTTTTCTGTTGTGATAATAAGGGCTTGATATTGCGGTGGGTAGATAAAAAGTACAGGTACATTAACATCATAAAAACCAGTTACACGGTCTCCAATTGAAACCATAATATGGTCTAGAAAATAGGTTGTTGGGCTAATAACGAAATTTATTATTGAACCATCCTCTCTTAATAAGGTCATTATTTTAAAACACCCTTTTGATTCCTCTTCAGAACTTACTAAATAATCCTGAATCATCGTAACCGTACCCGAAAAGGAACTGAATTTTTTCATTTTTCCCCTCCTTAATTAATGAAATTTAATCCTTCAAAAGCCATGTAATGTCTGAATCGAATTTCAGTTGGCCTAATAAATAGTATGATTCTGGTAATTAGATAATTACCTTATCCTTTGCTCAAAATATCATCCAGCACGTTCAAGATGGAAGAACTGGAGTGGTGAACAGTGTGCAATTTGTTGAAAATGCAGGCTATAATCCTACTATATTCTTGGGGGATTTTACCGGGAAGAATGTGGTTACTAGGTATTAATTAAAGGTGCCATCCAATATTATGAATGGCACCTTTCGCTATATATTAATAATTAATGGGGGAGTGTAATCAATTTTTTCGTTTTTGTTCTTATGCTTCAACTTTTGTAAAAAATTGAGGTAAATATTCTTTATGTGCTTCAAGCATTTCGTCTAAGATTTCTTTAGCAACTTTATCAGAATGAACTAAAGGATTAATCGTCATCGCAAGAAGGGCAGTGTTATAGTCACCTGTTACGGCAGCTTCTGCGGCAACGCGCTCAAACGATTTAATTTGTTGAACTAGACCTTGGACAGCAACTGGAAGCTCACCAACTGCAATTGGCTTAGGACCATCTTTTGTAATGACACAGTTTACTTCTACAGCTGAGTCATGTGCGAGATTGGAAATAGCGCCGTTATTTCTTGTGTTAACTGGTTGTACATCACGCTTATCATTATAGATGGAATTGATTAGGTTACATGCTGCATCACTATAATAAGCACCACCGCGTTTTTCTAGTTGAGGTGGTTTGATTGCTAGGTTTGGATCTTTATAAAGTTCGAATAATTCTTTTTCCACTTTTTGAACGACTTCTGCACGAGTTCCCTCTTCGCTAGCAGATTTCAATTCTTCTTCGAACATTTCACTCGTTTTATAGTAATAACGGTGATATGGACAAGGAATTGCTTTCAATCCTCTTAAGAAATCCGGTTCAAATCCGATGTCCTTAATATTTTTCATCGTCATTGAACTGCCAGGGTTGGCCATTTTTTCAATTACTTCATCCAATACACTTATGCCATCGACGTAAACGTTTAGACCAAATACCATATGATTAAGTCCAGCGAAGTCAATTTCAACTTTCTCAGGAGCTACTTCTAACATTTCAGCTGTTCTCATTTTTATTCCAACAGGAACATTGCAAAGACCTACTACCTTTTTGATGTTGCTATAGCGAAGAACGGCTTCTGTTACCATTCCTGCAGGGTTAGTAAAGTTAACGAGCCACGCATTTGGACATAGTTCCTCAATATCTTTACAAATGTCTAGAATAACGGGAATAGTTCTTAAACCTTTAAATAATCCGCCCGTCCGTTTGTTTCTTGACCGATCACATTATATTTTAATGGGATTCTTTCATCCTTAGCTCGTGCATCCAATAATCCGACACGGAATTGTGTTGTAACAAAGTCAGCGTCTTTCAATGCTTCGCGGCGGTCAAGAGTTAAGTGTACTTCGATAGGAAGACCAGCTTTTTCAACCATCCGTTTTGCTAGATTGCCGACAATATTTAATTTTTCTTGTCCGGCTGGAATATCAACTAACCATAACTCTCTAATTGGAAGTTCTTCGTATCTTTTAATAAAGCCTTCTACAAGTTCAGGAGTATAACTAGATCCTCCGCCAATTGTTACTATTTTAATCCCTTTTTTCACTATGGACACCTCCGGTTGTTTAAAAAGCAAATCTTGCAGGATGATAAAAATCAAAACGTTTATCTCGCTTGATGAAAGTGTACATCCGAATAAACGGATTGGTAAATAGAATGGGTGGATTTAGTAACAGATGACGATGAATGAGATTTGTTACATTTATGATACGTAGTGTTTCATAAATTGCTTGTTCACTCATTACCTTATAAAATGAACCGATTATAAGAAGGATAGTAAAAATACCGACAGCTCTTCACCTTTGCATAAAATTTTTCCGTTGAACAACGGAAAATAAATATATTTAATTAATTTCACTTGGAGTTTATCATGAATGAGGAAGAATTGACTAAAGAAAAAAGGTATACCAATTTTATCAATAATATATTAGGAGGGAAACCTTTGATCGCTATTCTAGGTTACATCGCTGCACTATTAACAACGGCTTCATTTATTCCGCAAGCTATCATGGTAATTAAGACAAAAAACACTGATGGGATTTCGCTTGGCATGTATTTATCGTTTACGATTGGTGTTGCGTTATGGACAATCTATGGACTTATAGCTCAATTGAATGCAATCATATTTGCTAATGCGATTACACTAATATTTGCTTCTATCATCTTAACCTATAAAATTAAGAGCAGTATGAAAGCTAAGCCAAATGAAAGTGGAATGTTGAATTAATTCATGTGAGTTTTTAATTAAAAGGAATGATGGGGAATCGCAATTTTCTGATCCTTTAAACAAGGTCGAAAAAGAGAGTAGGTTCCAGTCTATAAAAAATTTCCCTTAGGGGATTTTTTTTTGTTTTTTTAATGGCTTTATTTTATAAAACTAAAAAAAATGATTGGGTTAATAATATTTACATATACCCTTAAAGATAATAAATGTTATATTATAAAAATATTCTTAAAAGATTTGAAATGTAAGAAATGAGGAATATGTATGTTCTCGAAAAGACAAATCGATATTCTTTTATTTTTGGGTAAAACAAAGGAACCAGTACCGGCTGAATGGATTGCCAAAGAATTAGATGTTAGTGACCGAACTGTTCGAAATGAAATTAAATTGATACAAGAGGATTGCGATAAATTAGGGGTTGCCATTGATTCTTGTCGAGGAAAGGGATATCAACTACAGGTTCTTGATCATTCTTTGTTTTTGGAAGAATTCAGTAAGTTGATTCAAGAAAAGCAGGGGAAACCGGCAAATAATTTTTCCAATCTAGATGAACGAGTCGTTTATTTATTAAAGCGACTTTTATTAGAAAAACAACCGATAAAGGTTGAAAATTTAGAAGATGAAATGTTTGTATCCAAATCAACTATCCAAAATGATTTGAAAATTGTTCGGCCAATTTTAGCAAAATATAATTTAAAATTAGCCAATCGTCCTCACTATGGAATACATGTTGAAGGGGACGAATATATGAAAAGGCTATGTTTATCCAATAATATTATTGCACGAAACGATGATTTAAGTGTCGATCCAGGTTCCATTCACTTGTTTGATCAAGATATCATTAAAAAGATTAAAGAAATTATTATTAAAAAAGTAGATGGATTCAAAATTGAAATTTCTGATATTTCACTTGAAAACTTAGCTACTCACATCGCTATCGCCTGCAAAAGAATTGAGGAAGGTTTTATTATTGAGCATCTAAAGGAACAATTTTTAAAAGAATATCCTTTTGAAACCTTTGTTGCAAAAGAAATTGTTGAAGAGGTTCAAAATATTACGGGGCTCAGTTTTCCTGAATCGGAAATTGATTATATTATTGTCCATCTGTTAGGAACAAAACTATTACAAAAAAAGGAACTTACTGAATTTAGTGAGTTTGATGAAGTAGGTAGCATTGTTCAATGTATGCTGGATCGATTGAAGTCTGAATTGAATTGGGATTTCCAAGATGATATTGAATTCATTCAAGCTTTGACGCTTCATATTCGACCTGCAATGAACCGGTTAAGATATAAAATGAATATTAGAAATCCGCTTTTACAGGAAATTAAGATTAAGTATCCAAGCGCTTTTCAAGGGGCGGTCATTGCTAGTAAATGTATTGAAGAGTATTTATCGATTGAACCAGGCGAGCATGAAATCGCTTATATTGCATTGCATATCGGGGTCGCACTAGAACGAATGAAAAGTATGCAAAAGAGAGTAAAAAGGGTAATTGTCGTATGTGCTTCAGGAGTTGGAAGTGCTAAATTACTTTATTACCGGATAAAGAATTTATTCGAGAACGAGCTGGAGATTATAGATTCCATCAATTACTATAAGCTATCCAGCTACGATTTATCTTCTATTGATTTTATTATTAGTACCATACCAATTAAAGAAGATTTAGGGATCCCAATCAAAGTAGTGAATACGTTTTTAGGTGAAGAGGATATTGATCAAATAAAGTCTTGTTTGAATTCTGGAAAACAAGACAGCTTATCTGATTATTTGGATCCTTCACGAGTATTCATTCATCAAGAATTGGTCAGTAAAGAAAGTGTACTATCGTTCATGTGTAATGAATTATTAAAGCAAGGGCTAGTGCCTAGAGACTACGAAAAACTGGTTTTAGAAAGAGAGGTATTAGCTCCAACTAGCTTCGGGAATCTGGTCGCTATTCCTCATCCAATCGTGCCAGTGACGGATGAAA